>CALHST010000196.1 GCA_938038825.1 uncultured Paracoccaceae bacterium
GGTTGCAGGCGAACATCGCGTCTTGCCAGACAAGTAGGCCAAGCGCGTCGCAGCTTTCGTAAAAGTCATCACTTTCATAGCGCCCGCCGCCCCAGACACGCAGCATGTTCATATTGGCGTCCACTGCGGATTGCAGAAGGTCGCGGGTGGCTTCGGGCGTGATGCGTCCGGGCAAGGCATCTGCCGGGATCCAATTGGCGCCACGGCAGAACGCATCGTGGCCGTTGACTTGCACTTTGAAAGACGTCCCAACCTCATCTGGTTCCGTGATCAGCGTGACATCACGCAGGCCGATCTTGCGTTGAATGCGGGAGTTTCCCGCGCGCAGCGTTAAATCGTGCAGAGTTTGTTCGCCTAAGCCAACAGGCCACCACAAGTCCGCGCCGCTCATGTCGAAGGTCACGTCAAATGTGCCATCGGGCTGCGTTGCGCCGGTTTTGGATTGCGTGCCGAGCGTTACAGTGACGTCTTGTGCCCCGGCGATGCTGCCTGACACAGTGACGGTAATAGTACCGTCCTTGTGGCTTTGCTGTGTGCGTAGATTGGTGATTGTCGCGACATCCAAAGGCTCTAGCAGCACATCGCCGTAGATGCCGAACGGGGCGAGTGCGATATTCCAGTCCCAGCCAAAGTCACAGGCTGGTTTTCGTAACATATTTCCGTTTGGAATCGGGCAGTTGCGGGGGTGACTGGGCACTGGAAAGGGCAGTGCGGCCTGGCGGTCCTCGCCTTCGCACACGGAGGATCGAAAGAGGATGCGCAGTGTGTTTTTTCCCAGAACTGCAGCGTCACTCAGATCCACGTGATACCGGCGAAACGCGTTTTGCGTATTCAGAACAGGCACCCCGTTGAGTTCGAATTCGGCAACTGTGTCCACGCGATCCACGATCAGGCGCATATCCGTGCGGTTCAGATCGAAACTGCGTTCCAACACCCAATCTGTTTGCGACACCCAGCGTGTATCATATTCATTTTTGCCCACATACGGGTCTTTGATCAGTCCCGCGCGCTGCAATGCTGTGATCCCGTCACCCGGCAGTGCACAGGTGCAGGGGTAATCGCCCGCCGCAGTGTGCATCGCCCAATCGCCCGAAAGGTCGATGCGTGTTGGGACCGTCAGATCATTCACAGACGCAATTCCGTTTTTGCGTCAAAGAAGGAAGCCTTCGCAGGATCTATGCCCAACAAGATTGTATCGCCGGGGCGCACGGCCGTCTGGCCATCAGTGCGTACCCGGAACGGTTTGTCGGCAAATTGGCTCCACAACAATGTGTCAGACCCCATTGGCTCAACGATCTCCACAGGCGCTTCCATTGTCACGGGCAAAGAGCGCGCGGCGTCACCGACAACGATGTGTTCAGGGCGCACACCCATCGTCGCCGCGCCATAAGCCGCACCGACAAAAGGATAGGTGGTCACATCAAGCGATTGGCCCCCCGTTTGAAACATGCCGTTTTCCAAGGTGCCTTCCAGAAAGTTCATCGCCGGAGACCCAATGAAATCAGCGACATAGCGGTTCATGGGCCTGTTATAAATCTCGGACGGGGTATCAAGTTGCTGGATTTGCCCGCCCTTCATGATCGCAATGCGATCTGCAAGGGTCATGGCCTCGACCTGATCATGGGTCACATAGATAATGGTGTTTTTCAGCTGCTGGTGCAGGCGTTTGATTTCCACACGCAGATCAACCCGCAATTTGGCATCAAGGTTGGACAGCGGTTCGTCGAACAGGAACACATCCACATCGCGCACCAGCGCCCGTCCAATCGCCACACGTTGACGCTGACCACCCGACAATGCGGCAGGTTTGCGGTTCAACAGCGGTTCGATTTGCAGGATTTCTGCAGCGCGGGCCACACGCCGTGCAATCTCGTCCTTGGGCACGCGCGCATTCTTCAATCCAAAGGACAAGTTCCCTTCTACGGTCATTTGTGGATACAGCGCATAGGATTGGAACACCATTCCGATGCCCCGTTCGGACGGCTCTTCCCATGTGACGTTCTTGTTCTTGATGAAGATCTGCCCATCTGTCACTTCAAGCAGCCCGGCAATGCAGTTCAGCAAGGTGGATTTGCCGCACCCAGAGGATCCCAGCAGGACGATAAATTCACCTTCTGCAATATCCAGGTTCAGACCCTTCAGCACTTCGACCGCACCAAAGCTGAGGTCCAGATCGCGGATTTCGACTGAATTCATTGTTGTCTCCCCTGCCGTCTGATGCGCGGCGGTTTCGAGTTCGTTTTGCATCAACATGACGTCACCCTTTGACCGCCCCAGCAGCGATGCCGCGGACAAAGAGTTTTCCAGATACGAAGTAAATCGCCAGTGGTACGAGTCCCGTGAGTAGTGTCGCAGCCATGTTGACGTTGTATTCTTTGATGCCTTGCACCGAGTTCACGATGTTATTCAGTTGCACAGTCATCGGGTAAGTTTGTGGTTTGGTGTAGATCACACCAAACAGGAAGTCGTTCCAGATCCCGGTGACTTGCAAGATCATGGCCACCACAAAGATCGGCAGCGACATCGGCAGCATGATGCGGAAATAGATACCCCAGAACCCAGCCCCGTCGACACGGGCCGCTTTGTGCAGGTCTTCGGGAATGGCGGTGAAGTAGTTGCGGAACAATAAGGTCAGGATGGGCATACCAAAGATGGTGTGCACAAGAACCAAGCCCCCCAAATCGCCCATCAAGCCGATTTCGCGCAGGATAATTACCAGCGGATACAGCATTGTTTGATAAGGAATAAACGCGCCAATGATCAGGATTGTGAAGAACACTTCCGATCCTTTGAATTTCCAGCGTGCCAGCGCGTATCCATTGATGGATGCCACGGAAATCGACAATATGACCGATGGGATCAGGATACGCACCGAATTCCAAAACCCGCGCGACAGCCCGTCACAATTGATGCCGGTACAGGCTTCGGACCAGGCTTTGACCCACGGTTCAAACGTAATCTCAACGGGGGGCGAAAAGATGTTGCCAAGCCGGATTTCGGGCATGCCTTTTAGCGAGGTTACGATCATCACATAAAGCGGCAACAGGTAGTACATCGA
>CALHST010000197.1 GCA_938038825.1 uncultured Paracoccaceae bacterium
CATGAGAGAGGGCATGTGGCGCGGGAGCGTGGTGTCGGCATCTTGCGCAGGCTGAACAAGCAGATCCAGCATGTCCGAGATGTCTTCGATCTGTTCCGCCAGAATGTGGGTCACGGAGTGGGCGCGCTGCAAGCGGCCCGTGACGCGCAGCATACGTCCTGAGATCACTGCGCGGCGGAATTTTTCGTACATGGCGCGCCAAACAATGATGTTCACAACGCCTGTTTCGTCTTCAAGCGTCAGAAAAATAACACCTTTTGCAGTGCCGGGGCGCTGACGCAAGATCACCAGTCCCGCCACACAGATACGGGCGCCCTCAGCAGGCAACGACAGATCACACGCACGCAAGCAACTTGGAGGGCGGGGCCACGTCACAGGGCCAGAGGATGCGTGAATAACATGCATAGTGAGAACAATATAGGAACATTTACCGCGTGCCGCAAGCAACTGGTGTTCTGACGCAAAAGGGACTGGCAGAGGGCGCGGGGGGCGACTAAATACAGGGAAACCAGAGTTGAAGAGGGCAGAAATGGCCAAGATTACGTATATCGAGCATGGCGGCAAAGAACATGTCGTGGAAGTGGCCAATGGGCTGACAGTGATGGAAGGTGCGCGGGACAACAATATTCCTGGCATCGAAGCAGATTGCGGCGGTGCTTGTGCGTGCTCGACCTGCCATGTGTATGTGGATCCGGCTTGGGTCGAAAAAGTACCCGGCAAGGAAGACATGGAAGAAGACATGTTGGATTTCGCGTTTGAACCCGATCCGGCCCGGTCGCGTTTGACTTGCCAGATCAAGGTGACGGACGCATTGGACGGCCTGATCGTGCAAATGCCCGAAAAGCAGATCTGAACGATGATGGCGCCGCGAGATCTGTATCACACTTGTTTAGGGTCCGCGCGCGGCGCGTGGCGGGCCTTGGGCTTTTGTTTGCCGGTGCTGGGGCTTTGTGGGGCTGTTGATGCACAAGTGATTTCGGGGGCTGATTTTGCGGGGCCCACGTCGCAATACCCCCATGCTGTGCTGGGGGATGCGCTGGAATGGTCCGAGTTACGGATCACAGTGGCTGGATCCGGTGTCACACACAGCCTGCCCGCACCAGAAGGCAGTGTTTATGAAGACCTTGTTCCCCGGCTTTGGGATGTGACAGGCGATGGACAGCCAGAAGTGGTTGTCGTGAACAGCGACCAGTCTCTAGGGGCGCGTTTGGTCATTTACGGACTGGATGATGCGGGCGTTCCGACTGAGCTGGCGACAACAGACCACATTGGGACAAGGTTTCGCTGGTTAGCCCCAGTGGGCGCACAGGATTTCGATGGGGATGGCCACATCGAGATTGCCTATGTGGATCGCCCCCATCTTGCCAAAACACTGCGGGTTTGGCGGTTCATCGACGGCGGTTTAACGGCTGTCGCTCATTTGCGGGGCGTGTCCAACCACAAGATTGGCGAGGACTTCATTTCAGGCGGAGTCAGAGACTGCGGTAATGGCCCCGAAATGGTCTTGGCAGATGCCAATTGGCGCACCCTTGTGGCTGTGCGTTTGACATCAGATGAGATCACGGGCGAGCGGATTGCACCCTTCCAAGGGCCAAAATCGTTTGAGGCGGCGTTAGCCTGTCAATGATCCACGTTTTGGCAATGTCAGCTCAGCCCCATTGCCAAATGCGCCCGGTTCATTCGCACGCACAAAACGTGTCAACAGCGCCAAAACCAAACATGTCGTCACAGCCGCTAGGCTGTGTCCGCTGGATCAGAGTGCGCGCCAGCCGATATCGCGGCGGCAGAAGCCTTCGGACCACGTGATCTGATCAACAAGCGCATAGGCCCGGTCTCGGGCCTCTTGCAGCGTGCCCCCACGTGCCGTCACGTTCAGAACACGCCCACCCGTGGCCACAATCTGCCCGTCTTTGGTTGCAGTTCCAGCGTGAAACACCATGTGTTTGCTGTCCGAAGCCACCCCATCCAAACCTTGAATAACAGAGCCCTTTTCATAAGCGCCTGGATACCCATTCGCGGCGAGAACCACGGTCAGCGCATGGTCATCCGCCCAGTTCACCTTTGTTTGCGCAAGCCGACCCTGCGCAGCCGCTTGCAACAGGTCCAACGCTTGTGCACCCAAGCGCATCATCAACACCTGACATTCCGGATCGCCAAACCGCACATTGTATTCGACAAGCCGTGCGTGCCCGTCTTTGATCATCAAGCCCACATAAAGCACCCCTTGATAGGGGGCTCCGCGTTTTGCCATTTCACGCATTGTCGGTTTGACGATCTCGTCCAAGGCTTGCATGGCAATGGCATCGGTCAAAACAGGGGCCGGGGAATAGGCGCCCATCCCGCCGGTATTTAACCCGGTGTCACCTTCGCCCACGCGTTTGTGGTCCTGTGCCGTGCCGATTGGCAACACATCTTCCCCGTCCACCAGCACAAAAAAGGAGGCTTCTTCCCCGTCCATGAATTCTTCGATGACCACTTCTGCGCCCGCGCCGCCAAAGGCACCGCCGAACATGTCATCTACGGCGTTCAGGGCTGTGGCCTCGTCCATCGCAACGATCACACCTTTGCCTGCTGCCAACCCATCCGCTTTAACAACAATCGGGGCACCTTGCGCGCGGATATAGGCTTTGGCTGATGCGGCGTCTGTAAAATGGCCATAGCCTGCTGTAGGGGCGTGTGCCGCATCGCAAATTTCTTTGGTGAAGCTTTTGGAGGCTTCTAGTTTCGCCGCCGCCGCTGAGGGACCAAAGACCAACACACCGGCTTCGCGCAAGCGATCCGCAACCCCGGCCGCAAGGGGTGCTTCGGGGCCCACAATCACAAAGTCGATGCTTTCTGCCTGCGCAAAGTCCGCGACCGCAGCGCCATCTTCGATGTCCAGGGTGGCACATTCTGCGATCTTGGCCATGCCCGCATTGCCCGGGGCCACAACAAGGCGATCACATTTCGGATTTTGGGCAATGGCCCATGTCAAAGCATGTTCGCGCCCACCGGATCCCAGAATGAGAATATTCATGCCAACTGCCCCTTGTGATGATTGGGCGCTGCATAGAGGCAGGCGGGCTGAGACACAAGAGTTTGGGCGTCATTTGGCTAGTCGTTTGGCCTGTTTTGCTGGCGCGCTTTTGCTGGCCGTCATAGAGACACGTGGTGCATGGAATGTGGTCTTGTGGCCGCGTGGGGTCTCTGATTTGATGTGTGCTAAGAACACACAACTCAAGGGCCTGTTCGCCTCAACACCCTCTGGACCCTCAAACGAGTAGACCGCGCAGTATGGATCTTTTGGACGACCCAATCCCCGGCAGCAACACACCTGAATTTTCAGTGGGTGAAATTGCTGGAGCGGTAAAGAAACTGATCGAAGGTGAATTGGGCTGGGTCCGCGTGCGCGGTGAAGTGGGCCGCGTTGTCTTGGCGCGCTCTGGCCATCTGTATTTTGACCTGAAAGACGATCGCAATGTCCTTTCCTGTATGTCCTGGAAAGGGCAGGTCGCGGGGCTGGGCGTGATGCCGGAAGAAGGGATGGAGGTGGTCGCTGAAGGGCGCATGACGGCCTCTGGGTTTCAGTCCAAGTTTTCTTTGAACGCGCAGTCCATCGCCGTTGCGGGTGAGGGTGCGCTCATGGCGCTGTTGGAAAAGCGCAAGAAAGCTTTGGCGGCAGAAGGATTGTTTGACGAGGGCCGAAAGCGACCGCTGCCATATTTGCCAGAAGTGATTGGTGTTGTGACATCCCTGCAAGGTGCTGTGATCCGTGACATTTTACACCGCTTGCGGGATCGTTTTCCGCGCAAGGTCCTGATTTGGCCCGTCGCGGTACAGGGGCAGGCCTGTGCACCCGAAGTGGCGCGTGCAATCGACGGGTTTAACGCGTTCTCGACAGGGGGGGCGATGCCACGGCCGGATCTTTTGATTGTGGCGCGCGGTGGCGGCTCTATGGAAGATCTTTGGGGTTTTAACGAAGAAATAGTGGCCCGCGCGGCGGCTGCGTCGGACATCCCGCTGATTTCTGCTGTGGGCCATGAAACAGACACAACGTTGATTGATTTCGTTTCGGATCAACGCGCTCCGACTCCGACTGCCGCGGCAGAGATGGCCGTGCCGGTTCGGATGGAGCTGCAGGCGTGGATCTCGGACGCATCGGCGCGCTTGGACCGTGCCTTGTCCGGGACA
>CALHST010000198.1 GCA_938038825.1 uncultured Paracoccaceae bacterium
TCCAGATCCTCTTGCCGAGGAAGCAGAGCCTTTAACCGGTTGGCATCCTTGGCACAGGGTCGCGCCCTGCCCGCCTGTTTTTGGGACCGTTCAAATTTGTCCGGCAGAACCACACCGGGGAACCGGTCATTAAACGCCGCATGCACCAAAAGTTCGTTGGGCGATGGCGTTTCATACACACGGTGGCTTGCCACGCCCGAAACACCTGCATGGGACAGGAAATCCTGGGCGACATCAGACACTGTGTCGAAATTCAAAGCCTTTAGATCGTGCTCAAAAACGCTGTTCCAAACGTGCAGCTTCTCTGCGAATTGCGCGGGGCGTTCCGCGATCCAGTCTTCGAAGGGTTTGATCGGCCCTTGATAGGATTTGTGACGGATCCCCCATTGCGCATAAGCACTGCGTGCCCATTGGTCGTGACGGCGCAGATAGACGATGACCGATACGTCGACCCCGTCTTTGCGCAGCGTATCCAGCGCGGGAATAATGCCTGCATTGCGCGCAAACAGCGCCTCGTTAGACCAGATGGCCGTGGTGATGTCGCGATCCGCCAAAACCGCGAGTTCAGCCCGCAACACCTCGGTTACGTCGTGTTCCACATCTTCGTCGGCCATCTCGTGCAAAAGCATGTTGGCACCCACCGGGGTTTGCCAATCTTTGACCACCTCTGACTGGCCAAATTCCAGCATCCGCCCCAGATAATGCACGCCCCGCGCGCCCAGATCGGCTTGCCCCTTTTCCAATGTCTGCTGGATCGAGGTCGTGCCGGTTTTTCCGTCACCAATATGAACAATCAGTTTCATGCGGGCTCCAATTCCGGTTGTGCCACCAAATCCAACACCTGCGCTGCGCTGGTGTCCCACGTGATGGGCGTTGGTAAGTTACCAACGCAGGTCTCAAATTGCGCAGGATCCGCCGCCAATCGCAGCATCGTTTCACCCCATGTCGCCACGCTGCCGCGCGCAATACACAGGCCCGTTTCGCCATGTCTCACGGCCTCTTTCATGCCACCCAGATCACTGGTGATCACCGGCCGCCCCAAACTGAACGCCTCTTGAATGACCAAAGGCGCGTTTTCATACCAAATCGACGGCACCATGACCCAGTCCACCCCCGCCATACGGCCCGGCAATTCCGATTGCGCATAAGGCCCCATCATGGTTGCAACGCCCTCCTGTTCCAGCGGCTCTAACAGGCTGCGAAACTCTGATTGGAACGTATCGTTCTGACGATCCAGATTGGCCCCGTGGATTTCGAACCGCACCTGTTGGCGCTGGTCCGGCGACATGGCGGTTAGCGCTTTCAGCACCACATCCACACCTTTCAGCGGGTTGATCTGGCCAAAGAACCCAAACCGGTTGCGCCGCGCGTCCCCATGCAACGCCCGCGGCGGCAAAACCTGATGCGGGGTTGCCCCATTGCGAATGACGCTGATCCGCTCGGGTGCCAAACCCCATTCGATATAGCGATCCCGCAGGAAATCAGAGGGCGCCACAAAGTGATCCACATAGGAAAAATAGGTGCGATACCGATTATACCGCAGCCAGTGATCTTCGGGGCTGCGATCCGGGGCGCAGTGAAAATGGTGATCATAGGCACCCGATTGGCACAAACTACCAGTCTCGGGGCGCGTCATCGTGCCGGAATTGGGGCAAATCGCCATATATTCATGCAATGTCATAACTGTGCGGATTGTCGGGTCGATATCCTTGATCACCTTCAGATATTCTAACCCCAGCATGAAATAATGATGCGCATGGATTACGGTGGGCTTCAGCGCCCGGACCAAATCGGAAAACGCCCCAACCACTTCGTGCAGATTGGCGGCCTTCATCATGAACGGATCGGCCAGCCCCTGATCCCATATGTACTGATTTTGCCGATACCGATGCATCCGCCCCGTAATGGCCGCACCAAGCGCCGCTTGCACGGACGTACCACGGGCCAAAAACCACGACTCTTCCACAGTGGGCGCAGCGCTATAGGCTTTCCAACATTCATGGGCTGCGATTTCTCCGCCGCCGCTGATCATATCGGGATGGCCATGCCCAATTACCAAGACGCGCTCTGTCATTGTGCATATCCTTTCAATACCCGACCCCAGCGGCGGGAATACCGAGTGGCATTCAACAACGTGACATAGGATCGAAACGTCGGTTCCCCCATTTCAGACACAGATTGCCGTTCGATATGGGTCAGGCTGATCCGGGGCTCATAGGCTGTATGCAAACCAAGGTCTTGCAGCGACAGGCACAGATCTGAATCCTCGAAATCCCCCAACAGGTAATCGGTGTTCCAACCGCCCACCGCATCAAAATCGCGGCGGCGCAGCGCAACGCAAGCCCCGGTGACCAAAGGCACCCGCGTCAGCTCTTGTGCCGGATCCAAAGCAGGGTCAAAACCCATATATTGATGCCGGTTTGACCAAATTTCCAACGCCGGCCGCCAATAAGGCACCATCCCCGCATGTTGCAGCCCCCCATCCGGGAACAACAAACGCGGGGCCACAATCCCGACGGTGTCATGCTCTGCCAGAACCCCGCCAAGCCCGCTGGCCCAACCCGGCGCTTGTGGAAACACATCTGAATTCAGGAAAATCAGCGTCTCGCCGCGCGCCACCTCGGCCCCGATGTTACAGGCACCCGAAAAGCCGTTGTTCTGTCCGTTATGCACCACTTTGAAGGGGCAACCGCAAATCTTGAGCCACAGCGGCGCGTGCCCCTGAATGGCGGACAACCGGTTTGGATCATCCAGCACATAAATCAGTTCGACCGCGTCCTGAAAATCCGGGTCGTTCACAAAGGCCAACAGCTGGTGTTCGATGAAATCAATCCGCCCGTACAAGGGCACAATCACAGATATGCGCGGCGCTTTGGGCACCGCACCATAATCGGTGACAATCAGGTCAGGAACATGCCTGTTTGCATCCAGATGCCCCCGCAGGCGGTTCAGATGCGGCAGATCGACAAGGGCCGCGCGTCGGCTAATCTCGGTTCTGGGTGAGGGCACATCATGCAACCGTGCTGCAACCGCCTTCAGATCCCCACCCGCGAACTGCGTATCCGCATGGGACATCGTGAACCGCCCCTTATGGCTGACACCGCAGAGTGTGACATGGGGGCCCGGAACGCTCAGATCGGCAATGAACCCAACCTTTGGGCTTGGAATATCCAGGGCGGGCCCGTGTTCCATGACGTCAGGGCGATCGTGCCAGTATGCGTTTTTCAGCGCGTATGCGCGCCCGTCTGCGTCTTCAAGCCAGACTTGCGTGCGCCGGTTCTGAACGCACCAGCCGCCAACAACCGTACCAACACGCGATCCCACGGCATGATCCAGATTGCCGGCAACAAGACCCGACGGCATCGGCGTGTCTGGCATAAAACCCAGTGCAGCCCGCCACAGTTTTCCGCCGATGCGCCCCCGCGCCATACACGCAAACAGGGCCGCCACCACCGGCTCGGGCACGGGCACGGGCGCATCTGTTGACTCCCGAGGGATCGCAATGGGAACCTGTGTGTCGGCAACGGCAATGTTAAAAAGATCGGGCTGCTTTGGGATGACCAAAAGGCAAAACCCAAAAGACAGCGTGCCCGATTGACCAAGGGACGCCGCAACATCCGGGCGCACCAGCCTGTGTTGCAAGCTCGCAAGCCCGTCGCCTGCAGTTATGTCCATGGCAGGATCGCTGCACCACCCAACAACCAGAACCGCCGCGCCTTGCCTGAAAACTGTGTCGATCTTCAACGACGCCACATTCCGACCCGTGTCATCCATCACAGATATCGGAGACGCAAAAGCATCCCGGTTTTCGTCGCTGGGCGATACGCAGTCTTTTGGCATAGGCACATGTTTTCCCATATGCCGGGATGACATTTGACCCATCATCGCTGCGTTTTTGTGTCCCCGGCCCCGGCTGCCAAGTCACGTGCTGCGTGTGGTATTCTGTTTGGTTCTGGTCAGTCTTTCTCGATCAGCGCTTTCTCCAGTCCGCCCAGCACAGGATCCAGCAGATAGGTCAGAACGGTCTGTTCACCGGTCGCAACCATCACTTGAACCGGCATGCCCGATTGTGGTGACACATCCGGCACCGCATCAAACGCGTCCGGCGGAATTTTCACATGAATTTTGTAATAACTGACGTCAGACCCAGCATCGTAAAAGCTGTCCCCAGACACATAGGTCACTTCCCCTGTGATGGGCGGGGTCGAGCGATAGCTATACGCCGACAAGCGCACCCGCGCCTCGCGCCCCACCGCCACTTGGTCGATATCCGCCAAGGACACCTGCGCATCCACGATATAGGGCACATCGCTGGGCACAATCTCCATCAGGATTTGTCCCGGCGCCACAACAGACCCAATTGTGTTGGTTTCAAACCCAACAATCTGGCCTGATATCGGCGCCTTGATCGACACCCGGCTTAAGATCTCTTCATAGGTCTGCATCCGCTGGCGCAAATCGAAAAACGTCTCGGTCAGCACTTGCTGATCTTGCGCAATACGGCTTCTGCGATCCCGCGCGATCTGAAACTGGCGCTGCTCTACCTCTGCGATCTGGTCCTGAATGTCCTGCAACTGGCTTTGCCGCTGGCTGATCCGCGCCTCAAAGGTCAACTTGTCCTCTTCCCGCGCATAAAGCCGCGCTTTGGACACCAGCCCCTTTTCGAACAACTCCTTCAGATCGTCCGCCTCCTCGGTCACCAGTGCAAGCTGCGACGCAAGTGTCTGCAATTCTTGCTGAGTGCCGTCCATGCGGGTGCGATACTGCGCAATCCGCTCTGCAAAGATCGAAAATTGCCCCTTGTCGGATTGAACCTCGGACTCATACAGCTCTGCCTGGCGCTGCATCACCTTTTCCAACGATGGATCGCGCGCCGCCAGGTCATAGAACTCCTTCGGGAAGACAATCGTTTCTGTCCCATCCGCCATGGCATCCAACCGCGCCTGACGCGCCAAGGCCGCCGCCAACTGACCGCGCAAGATCCCCAGCTGAGACTGCACCCGCGTCGCATCCAACGTGGCCAGCAATTGCCCCTTTTCGACGCGCGCGCCTTCTTTCACATGGATGGTGCGCAAAATGCCGCCCTCCAGGTGATCCACAACCTGCACATCCCCTTCCAGCTCAAAACTACCCTGCGCCAGAACGGCGCTTTGCATCGGGGACACCGCCGCCAAATAGACCATCGACCCGAAGAAGCCGAAACCAACCACAATCAAGCTTAAGGCCAATCCCCAAATCCGGGTCAATGCCGCAGGCGGGGCCTCAAAACTGTTTGGAATTTTCCCGGAAAACTCTGTCAAACCCCGCGATTTTGCTACGGCGGGCACTGTTCTGGACGTTTGGGTCATGTGGGTTGCCCTCCGGCAGTTGCGGCAGATGCGGCCGTTTTGCGCGCCGGCCTGCGATGCGCCAATTCTGTCACCTTGGGATCATCAAATGTCTGATGTGGGGCCATCGGTTGCGCCGAGGCTTTCAGAATGTCGCGCGCTGTTCCAAATTTCGCCATGCGCCCATTCACCATCAATCCGGCATGGGTCATGCGCTGCAAAATGCCCGTGCGATGCGTGACCACAATGACCACAGCCCCCGTTTCCGCCGCATTCTGTACGGCACGCGCCAACGCCTCTTCCCCTTCCGGGTCCAGATTGGCGTTGGGTTCATCCAGAACAATCAGACGCTTTTGACCAAAGAAGGCGCGCGCCAAACCAATCCGCTGACGTTGCCCTGCGGACAACAATTCGCCCCGCAACCCAACATTCGCATTATATCCGCCCGGCAGGCTTAAAATCAGGTTGTGCACTTCTGCGCGCTTGGCCGCTTCGACCACCGCGCCCGCATCCACATCGCGTTCCATCGACGCGATGTTTTCGGCAATTGTGCCGTCGAATAACTCGATCCGCTGCGGCAGGAACCCGATATACTGACCGATCTGCGCCTGAGGCCAATCGACCAGCGACGCATCATCAATGCGCACATGCCCGCGCGACAGCGGCTGCAAACCGACCAAAGCGCGCGCCAACGTGGTCTTGCCCGATCCGCTGGGGCCAATGATGCCCATCATGTCACCGGGCTTTAGGGAAAACGACACATCAAAGATCAGCGGATCCTGACGGTTCGGCGCCACGAAAGTGGCATTTTCGACCGCAAGACGCCCATCTGGTTCCGGCAATTCCAGTTGCTCGGATCCTGCATCAATGCCTGCCAGCAATGTGTTCAGGCGATTGCGCGCCTGACCGGCACTTAACATCGCGCGCCACCCGGAAATGGCTTGCTCAACCGGGGCAGCCGCTTTGCCCAACAGGATCGACGCCGCGATCATCACACCGGGGCTTAACACCCCCTGCAACACCAGCGACACACCCGTGGCCAAAACTGCAATCTGCAAAATCAACCGCACAAAACGCGCGGCAGAACTGTAAAGCGCCAGGCGCTCGACCACGGCAGTGCCGGCATTCAGCGACGAATTCGACCGCATCTTCCAACGGGCAATCATCGTATCTGTCTTGCCCATCGCGCGCACAACATCGGCATTGCGCACCATCTCGTCGGCAATGGCATTTGCAGCATAACTGTTTTCGTCAGACTCGCGCTGCGGTTTGCGCCCGTGATATTCACTAAGAACACCCAGCGCGAACAAGATTGCTATGCCAGCAACAGAGACAAACCCCAAAGCCGGGTGAAACAGAAACATGATCCCAACAAAGACAATCGACCACGGCGCATCCAGCAACGCGATAAACGCAGGGCCTGTGACGAAACGGCGGATCTCGTGCAGATCGCGCATGGGCTGCGTGCCGCGCCGATCTTCGGCAGAGGCCGCTTGGACCAGAACGCTCATGACTGTGGGGCCATGACCATCTTCCAAACGCGTTCCAAGCCGCGATGCCAACCGTTGGCGTATCATATCGAAGAAAAAGAAAAAGCTAAGCGCAACCAAGGCACCTAGCGTTAAAACCACTAACGTTGCAGTGCTGCCAGAGCTCAGAACTCTGGAAAATAGCTGCAGCATGTAAAGTGGTGCCGTCAAGGCAAGTAAGTTGACAAAAAAACTAGCCACAAAGATGGCGGCTATAACACTGCGTTGACCTTCAAAAACTGTTTTCTTTGTCAATATTTTCATCATCAAAACGTCCTAATAACAACACAATCTGACGGCACCCTGACCCAAGGCCAAACGTGGTGGCCGGGTAAACCCCTTGTGGCCCTGAGTCAGGGCCCGAAAACGCCCAATCCGATTGGACCGGATCAGGCATTCCCGTCTTTTTGGGCAAGCACGACAATATGTGCTTGCCCGCTAAGCACCCGGTTCCCGACTTAGAAGGCGAACCCGACTGGGTTCACGATGATATCGATTGCTTCGTACTGATGGTTACCATCAGTCCAATCGTTGATCATTTCCAGTGAACCGAAGTTGAACGGCGCGTCCGCTGCAATTCCTGCAAGCTTCAGCGATGCTCCACCAACCGAGATCAAGGTATCGGAACCATCGTCCGTCACAACAGTTGCTGCATCCAATGCGTTAAACGCATCTGTTGCGGATGTAGATCCTGTCAGGTCGTCGATGATAAAGGTCACAACGTCGTTGTCGTTCAGGAACTCAAAGTCCGTCACAACATCGTCGCCATCGGTGGACGAGAAGGTCGCACCATCCCATGTCAGGTGAACTTCGAAGACGTCTCCGCCCTCACCACCGGTGAGTTCGTCGTCGCCTGTACCACCATGCAGGAAGTCATCGCCATCGCCACCGTTCAAGGTGTCGTTGCCGGCGTCCCCGTCAAGGTCGTCCATGCCACCGTCGCCGTTCACAACGTCGTCGCCAGCACCACCGGACATGATATCCATGTCGGCACCACCAGACATGACGTCGTTACCGTCGCCGCCCAACATCCGGTCATTTCCAGCACCACCGGACATATTGTCGTTGCCGTCGTTGCCTTCCATGTAATCGTTGCCATCGTCACCAGACATGGTGTCGTTGCCTGCGTTACCGAACATGTTGTCGTTGCCGGTTCCGCCAGACATGAAGTCTTCGCCAGCGCGACCATACATGATGTCAGCACCGTCTTGACCGAACATGTCGTCGTTGCCTTCGCCACCGTCCATGGTGTCGTTGCCGGATCCGCCAGACATGGTGTCGTTACCGTCGTTGCCGAACATGTCGTCGTGGCCAGCGTTGCCAGACATCGTGTCGTCACCGTCGTTACCTTCCATGAAGTCGTTGCCGTCGCCACCAAACATAGTGTCGTCGCCATCGTTGCCGGACATCACGTCTGCACCGCCGTTACCCGACATCATGTCGTTACCGTCGTTGCCTTCCATGGTGTCGCGACCAGAGCCACCCCACATCATGTCATCGCCAGTACCGCCGGACATGAAGTCGTTGCCGTTGTTACCGAACAGCTCGTCGTCGTTGCCTTCACCATAGATTTGGTCGTGACCGCCGCCACCTTGGATAAGGTCTTGACCGTCTTCGCCAGCATCCGTCGCAGCAATACCGCTGTGGCCGGACAAACCGGACCCGATGTTAGAAGACAAACCCGCTGTCGCGCCGAAACCTGTGTCACCAAAGATCACGTCGTTACCAGCAGCACCCAGGATCCAGTCATCATAAGACCCACCGTAACCAACATCGTGGCCATGGCCCAGGTTCAAAGAGTCATCCTGTTCACCACCATCCAGCGTGTCACGTCCGCGGCCACCAAACAGGCGGTCTTGGCCATCTTCACCCCAGACTTGGTCGTTTCCTGCGCCACCATCAGCCCAGTCATCGCCGTCACCCGCAAAGATTGCGTCTGCAGCACCGATAAACTGGAACGGACGACCGGCCCATGTGTCTGACCCAATGTCCAGATCCGTGTCGGACCCCTGACGCACGTCACCAAAGATTTCGTCGTCAGCGTCGCCACCGTCGATGAAGTCGCTGCCAGTGCCACCAGCAATGCTGTCTTCACCTGCGTCGCCTGTGATTGTGTCATTGCCAGAGTTGCCATACAGCGTGTCGTCGCCGTCAGCACCTTCGATAAAGTCGTTTCCGCCTTCACCGTCTACAATGTCATCACCGGAACCGGCATAAATGGTGTCGTTGCCATCATCGCCCTGGAAACCGTCATTGTCGTCACCCATGATGACGTCATCACCGGATTCACCTTCGATGTAGTCATTGCCAGTACCGCCCAGAATTTCATCTGCGCCTGTACCACCATTGATTTCATCGTTGCCGGACCCACCGTCGATGTCGTCGTTTCCGCCTTCACCGTAAACAAGGTCATTGCCACCGCCTGCGAAAATCAGGTCGTTGCCATCGTCGAAATCTGGATCGCCAACAACATCACCGTCGGAATCCGCATCGTCACCAAAGATCACATCATTGTCGTCGCCGCCGTGAAGTTCGTCGTCGCCGTCCCAACCCCAGATCAGGTCTTCACCTTGCTCTGTGGTGATGAAGTTGTTCTCTTCGTTACCGACAACCGTGTCGTCTCCAACATCGGAATCATAGTTGTCTGGCATCCCTTGCAGACGCAGGTCGACAGCATCGTCACCTACAGTCCCATAACCGATAACTTGGTTATTCCCACCTTCTGGGCTCAGATCGACCGCCTCAAATTCGGGATCGGCCTCTTGCCATGGTTCAAAAGTCGTCGTCATTAATTCGTCCTCACAGTTGTAAAAAATAAACCGGATAAAAAACGTGTGGTACGGATCTGAGAAGAATAATTATCCGTATCTCACCAACACCCAGCTCACTCTATTCAAATTGATTCTCACCCAACGAGATGCCCCCAAAGGGGGACAATTTTATCTTTTAATTCGAAAAAACGATCCGCAGCATATCCCGCACCAATTAGAATTTGATCTGCAAAAACAGTTCCAACGGCAACTGCACCAATCAACATCAGTAATTTGAAAAACCGGCCCCCGGAACGCGACCGTTCAGACACCCATTGATCCTCTAATTCTTCTTTCACAATAACACGCAGCTGCGGCGCCATTTCGATGCGCAACATCCCTTCCATGTCATTGATGGCTTGCTGCATGTGATCCAGCCGTTCACCCAACGCCGCACGATCTTCGCGCGCCTTGACCTGTGCACTTTCAGACAGGCCCTGATTAAGCGTTGTGAACATCCGCACGATACGATTGTGCAGTTCGATCATGTCCTGCTTTGTCGCCATCTCGGCTTTTGGCGCTATCGGTTTTCCAGGCTTTTGGGGGCCCGCAGGATTAGCCCGAGGAGGTTGCTTTGGCATATCAGCAGCCTTTGTCTGTGTGGCGGCGTCAAGAACAGGGGACAGGGCATCCGCATCAACAGATTGCGCTTCGAACTCACTTGGTTTCGGGGTTACTTTATTCATACCACACGCCCTCCCGAGGCTTGCCACGTTAACAGCTGCGCCATTTCAGTACGCCCGCTCACATTTAATTTGCTCAACACCCGCTTTGCGTATGTGTTGAATGTTTGAACTTTCAGCCCGGAAATTTCGGCCGCTTCCTTGTTGCTTAATCCCAGTTGCATCAAGGCCGCGACCCGTGCTTCGGATGATGTCAGTCCCATCTGGCGCACCAGCGATTCAACACGCGCGCTTGAAGGCGGTGTTGGCAGCATCGCCAAAACATATTTGGTGGCCGTCCCTTCATAGACATACCGTGTCAATGTGACCGGCACCTGATAGCCGTCTTCGCCTGATGACAACAAAACAACCCGGTCTTCGCCCGCAGGACTTTCCGCGCAGTGTTCAACCGCGACCCGAAACGCATCGTTTTCAGATTTGTCAGCGGCAAAGATCCCGCCTTTGCCACGGGTCAACACCTTGCCCGCATCCAAAAGATCGCGCGCCGATAAATTGACCCGATACATTCTGCATTTCGCGTCCAGAATGATCATCGCAACATCAATGCGATTCAACATGTCCCATTCGCCCGAAATCGGAGCCAACGTTTTCTGATGGCGCAATTTGCATTCCGCCAAACAGTCTTGACGCAGAATAGGCCACACGCGTTGTAAATACGCGCGGGTCAAATCGAAATCTTCGTTGGGGTTCAATTGCAGCGCCAAACGATCTGTCGATCCATTCGACAAAGACAGATCAATGGCGCGCCATGATGCGTCTGTCTGTGGTTCGCGTGATTTAATTGACCTATCCAACAATTGCAGATCGGCAGCCGTTAAATTCAGATGTGCAGTGCGCAACACTTCCGCATGTGTATCGACATCACGAATATCAGACAGGTCCGAAACCACCGTGCCATTGGCATCGTGATCAGCAGTTGTCAAAATCAACTGTTGCGTCGGAAGCTCGAACACCGCAACGGCCACAATGGACACTGCGGATAATAGTCTGTTCAACGTGTCTGACGACGTTGCGGTGTCCATCACAAATGATGGAGCGTCCGTATTTTCCATTTTTTACCCAGCCTTCGGATACAAAAAAATTTGTACGTAAGAAGTTATGGCTGGTACGCTATCAGAACGATTTGCTTTGTCTGTCCGTCTAAGGCGTTAACCCGAATCGGCAACAAGAAGCGGCTTTTTCAAAACTGCAAGTTTTTAAATCGTTTGGTCTAACCCATTTGGTACAAGAACCCGTTAGTTCTACTTATTGTAGTAAACCCTTGATCCCGCCCAAAAATTTCTGCTCAACCCACGGATGTGACGCGTGTGTCGAATTTTTCCCCTTGAAAACAAGATCTTGAATCATCTTCCAAAAGTTCGAATCTCATATTTCAAACCTTGGAAATGCAAATTTCCTTAAGTTTCAGTTAAGCTTGGATTGCATTTTTGGGTAGTTCGCACTACTTTCGTATAGCGGATCATTAGTCCGGACCAATTATTTTTATTGGCATATACGATCATTTTAAATTTTATTTGGAGGGTACAGTGAAAGATCTGGCTATACACATTGTGTGTGCACCTGGAATGTTTCGAGATTTGTTATCATCCGCTGTTGCACGGGCGGGAAGTTCTCTTAAGTCTCAGAAATCACTCCACGAATCATTAGAAGACGTCGACAATGGCGATTGCTTTATTGTCCACGTTCCAACAACAGACGACCATGATATTGCGCGATTGAAATCCATTCGGGCATCACATCCGGACGCAATTGTCATCATTTTGTGCAGCCCCGGAATGGAACCGTATTTGCATTCTCAAACGGATTACTGGGCCAATGCGATTATTCCGGACAACCAACCGTTGGATATGGTCATCAAAACACTGGGGGTGGTGTCTTATGGCTATTCTGTGTTGGACACGAACACCGTAAATCCCGCGGACGTTGTGGCGCCTGGCGACCAGAACACCGCAAGCAGCTGCGCGCAGGAAATGCAGGAATGCGACCTGTCCAAGCGCGAGGTCACCGTCCTGAAAGAGATCCGCGTCGGGCGCTCCAACAAGGAAATCGCCCGCGTCCTGGATATCAGCGATTCCACTGTCAAAGTTCACATGCGCTCTATCTTCCGCAAAATCGGCGTGCGCAACAGAACAGAAGCCGCGATCTGGATTACCTCCCATACCCAGTCCGCAGGGCACTGCGTGTCAGCCAGTTAACGACACGTCTGCCAGATGCAATCGGGTCGCCCCAAGTGCCCGCGTTGCATCTGGTTGAAGATCACGCTCTTGAACACGGAAAATGATCTGATCTACCGCGTTCAACGCGTCCACATCAAAGCCCGACACATGAAGCGCCGCATCCAAATCTGTCACTGTCGCAATGCGCGTCTCTCCCACATTTTGGTCCCGCACCAAAACATCAATCGGCACTGAAACCCCCTGCACATACCCGCTCAACACCAGCGTATCAAACGCGGTCAGGTTCACCGATCCGATGTCCAAACGATAGTCAACTGATCCGTGAACCCCGTCCCCATTTGCGGACACATCCCACCAGTTGAACCCATCATCCAGCCCCCCCGCAGCAATCCCCCCTGCCCCGGCATTCACCGCCAAAAGTTGCCCCTGTGGATCAATCCCATCCTCAAAATCCGCCAGCGTCACGACATCCCGGTGCAAATCAATCGCCCGCAAGGTCACCTCAACAGGGCCCACATCCAAATCCGCCTCGTTCACACGAATCAAAACCCGGTCCACAGCATCCAAATAGGCGGGATCAACAGTCCCCAAATCAAAGAACTCCTGCCCACTGAACCCCGTACCGACACGCACATACCCCTTTTGCGCATCCCGCACATAAACAGAATACGGCACATCCGGCGCACTGAGACCCGCATCAACCGATAACCACCGCTGCGCCCGCCAATCTTCTTGCTGCAAAGTCAGGGAAAAATCCGCGAATCCAGACACGCCATCGTCAATTTGACCCACGCTCCACACATGCGCGCCCGATTCGGCCTGCAACGCAGACACCGCAGCCCCAACTGCTGCAACCCCGGCTTTGGGATCCAAGCCTTCCTCAAAATCAGCGACGGTTGGCAAGGCATCATGATCCAACGAGATATCGCGCAGATGAACCCGCTGGCTTGCTGTGGCATTCAACGCATCATCACTCAAACGATCCTCATGCGTGCGCAGAATAACTGCATTCACAGCGTCCAAATAGGCATCGGAAATCGAACCCAGATCCACCCGCGCCCGCCCTTCTGACACATGGCCCAACGACACAACCCCGTCATCTGCATCACGCAACAGGATTTCAAACCCCGCCTTGTCACCCGAAATCAACGACGACACAGACAGCCCGGCAAAGGCTTGCCAATTTTCCGCCCCGTTCAGCTGCAACACGTAATCCGCATGGCCAAACGCCCCATCGCCATTGGCCGTTACATCCCACCAATTGATCGAATCGACCTGGTCCTGCCACCCGGCCCGCACATCAGACACACCGACATTTTCCGCAACAGTCACGCCGCGCGTATCAAGGCCCAACTCAAAATCCGCAACGCGATTGGCACTGTCATCCGGTGCGCCCGTGTCTATGGAAAACCGAGTCCCGAAATTCCGGGATGTGACAGCCGGATCATCGCTGTTGGGCGGCAAATACGTCACCTGATCCGCGACAATCTTGAACACAAAATCGGTGTTATCCCGATAAAACGCGGTGCTTGAAGCGGCCGCCAACGTCTCGAACGATGTGGCCTCGGCCGCGCCCGTCACGGCGGACAAACTGGGCAACCCTTTATAGGTGTAATACACCTCGGTTCCCGCGCTAAGCCCACGGAACGTCACATCCAACAGGTGCGGGACTTCATGGAACCGGATCTGATAGGACAGGTTGTCCGCAATCGCCACTGTCGGATTGATCAACACATCAAACGTTGGCTGCGCACCCAAAATCTGTTCCCCATCGGATCGCAGAATGTCGTACCGCGTGCTGGCCACCAGCGGATCCGTGATCGCGCCGGCGTCATGGGATGGCAAAATGCGCATCCACCCGATTTCCGTGTT
>CALHST010000199.1 GCA_938038825.1 uncultured Paracoccaceae bacterium
TCGACAGCACTTGGTGTGCGTTCATAACGGTTAAATTCAGGGTCAGTATCTAGCGACAGTTCTGTCACAAGTTTTGCTAACAGACTGCGGCTTTTGAGGACTTCGACTTCTGTATTGACCACCGACGATTCCGCCGACAGCGCGCCGACAACGCTGCCGATATCAACCACGTTTTCGTCGCGGGTGTTCAGCATTAGCACCACGGTCGAGCGGAATTGCGGTGCCGCGATGAGATAAGCGTAATATGTACCCGCCGTGATCGCCGCGGCCATTAAGAGCGAAATCAACACCTTACCCCGCCACAACGTCGCAACAAGCGCACCAATGTCCACCATATCTGGTTCGTGTGGGGCCTCACGAACCGAAACGCGCGGAGGTGAAAATTGATGTTGCGGAGTTTGGTTCATTGGCGCCTTCGCAGTTCACAGGACATGCGGTGACGACATGATCTGAGCCTCTCCGCCCAGTCAGTTTTGCTTAAGTTTCTTTAAATTATGGTTAACGAAGATTCAGGAAGTTTACCGCAACCCGTCTTCACCCTTAACGTCCCAAACTTCGAGACCGCCCATACGGCTGTGCACCCGACCGCCTGAAGACATTGCCAATCCAAACACGATTTCGTCCGCCTTGGGTCCGTCCGGCAGACCCACCTCGATTCCGTCAAAGTGGCTGCGCACATAGGCCGCGTTAATGTGGCCGAGTGGAATGTCGAGCCGCGCACCAACACCGCCGCGTTTCATACAGGACGGAACAATTGCGTTGCTTTCGCCTAGCAAACCGCGCATCGCATACCCCCCCGGTACATGCCACAAGGCTGCGTGTTCAAGTTCGCCGTTTTCGCCAACAATCGCGCCTTTGCCATACCCATCCACCGCCTCTTTGCCGCCCATTGCGGCAATCAAACGTTCGCTCATTTCAGAGCCTAACGGTTTCAAATCCTCCATCGCGGGCTGCAAATCCGGTTCATAGACACTTGCAAACGGGTTTTGAACGCAGGCGACAATTGCACCCAATTTACGCGGTTTGTCTGGTTTTGGGCCGCCATCATGATGCACGTCTTCGAGAATTAGCTGCATTTTGCGGATCTTGAATTCAGGCATAAGCGGGGTCCTTTTTGATATTTGTATGCGTTGTGTCGCCAATTGCACGGCTGTGACCTTGTAGCAGAAGTGTTGCGTCGAGGATCACGTCACGGGCGCAAAAATCTGCCGCACGTGTCACGCCGGCGTCCAATGCAACCGCGATATCGTTTACGGACAAGAAGCCGACTTCTGTCGTTACAAGGCGGTCGCCCAAATCGCTGTCTGGCGAAATCTCGTTTGCCGGTTGCCGCAGTATTGCCGGATGCGCTGGCAGATCCACGGCATTCGCGATTAAGGTTGCCGCGACATCAGCTTGTGCCGCTGTTTTTGCCTTTACAGACACTGTATCTGCAATTCCCAAAGATTGGCTACGCCCCCGCCAACCAGAGCTGGCAAGCCCGCGAGCTGGGTCTGCAAAGGGGATAACCATCGTTCCAGATGCACTCAGACTTGTGAACGATTGCCCAGGCGTCAGGTGAAATGCGATATCACCGCCATTATTCACATACGCCTTTGTCACGTCATGCCCTTGTATCATGTGATACAGGACTTCATCCGCAACTGCGCCTGCTACTGCGGCCATGGGTGTCACAAAAACATCTGAGAACGGGGATACTGCGCGTTGCATTCGGTGTGAAGTTGGATTTTTAAGAACGGTATTTTTCGTTATTTCGCCTCGAAGCGTTTTCAAGTCATCAACTAATCCCGCCAAAATTGTCTGAAAGCGGTCTATCGCGGCTGCGTAACAGGCTTCACGGTCTAGCCCCCAGACTTCGATGATCAAATCAATGGGACCGTGATGCAGATGCAATCTGCGACCATCGGGTAACATCATCGCTTGCGGTGCTGCACTCATCCGCGGCCTCCGATCACGCGCACATCAGAGCCGTATTCGCCACCGTCCACGAGCACCTCTTCTAGGTCGCGAATGGCTGCTTTGTGCCCGCCCAGAGCCTCATATTGATCTCGGGCAACGGTAAATTCCAATGGTGCGACCAAGGCCGGTGTTGGGACATAGCCAAATGCACCATCCGGCAGTTCTGTGACGTCGACCATCACAGTAATTCCGCCGCCGGGCCAGACATAGACCGGTGCGCCACCGACTGTAACACGCGTTTTTTCTTCGTGCACGGATCGCGTCAAGTGGATGGGGTTTTCCGTTACGCCAGATCGCAAGGATCCACCGGCGCCCCCCATGAACAGAACGGTACACAGCGCTGGTTCGCAATTTTGCGCAATAAGGTCGACAGAGGGTTGCAACGCAGCGGGCATTGGCCTTGAAACAGGCTCTAACTGGTCATTTAGCTGATAAAATGCCGCGTGTTCACCTGTTGTGGACACCATAAGGATCGTCAAACCAGGACGCGCGCCCTTTGCTTCACGCCAAGGGCCAAGAATACTCAACGGATCGTCGATATTGGTGCCCCCCCAACCAAGACCAGGTTCGGCAACTTTGAAATAGCGACCCGGTGTGGAACGCCGACCCAAAATACGGATGCCGGTATCTGGCCAGTCGATCACTTTGCCAGCCTGATGTTCGGACACGACCCCAGTGATGTGATCATCCACGACCACGACTTCGTCGACGAGCCCCTTCCATTGTGACGCAAACATTCCAATAGTCGCGGACCCGCACCCAACCCGCATGCGTTCTTCTGCTTGCCCATCAACAATGGGTGCTTTGCCCGCTTGAACAATAACCGTGGAAACGCCATCAATCGACAATTCAACGGCTTCTTTATTACAAAGACGGAGTAACGCGTCACAGGTTTTACGCCCTTCGGCCTTGGATCCCCCGGTCAAGTGATCGACACCGCCAAGTGACAGCATTTGCGAGCCATATTCTGACGTCATGACGTGGCCAATCGCCTCGCCTTCAGATCGCACGATCGCGCTTTCACTGCCCAAATGGCGATCTGTGTCGATTTTGACCTTCACGCCGCAATAGGAAAAGATTGCCTCGGTTACGACGGTTACGAAATCCACACCGTCAATGTCACGGCTGACGATAAATGGCGCCGGTTTATAGTCTGGATAGGTCGTACCAGACCCGATCGCAGACACGACCACGTCATTTCCCGAAGCCGTGCGCCCATCCCAATCAGCTGCCAAAAATGGGGTAATTTCGTCCCCTTTTTCAATGCGTCGGTCAAGAATGGTCAGTGGATCACAGCGGATGATCCGGCCCCCGTCATTCGCGTAGCGATCGCAAGCACCCAGTTTTCCATCAGCAATGTAGCACATCACCGGACAGGCATCGCAGCGGATTTTTTCGGGTTTTTCCATTACAATGCCTCCTGAATGGCGCGCAGCACACGATGCGGCAGTGCCGGAACCTTGGTAATCTTTGCCCCCGATGCGTGGCGAATTGCATTTAGGATCGCAGGCGCGGTAGGAATAAGCACATGTTCCCCCAAACCTTTTGCGCCCATGGGGCCTTCGGGATCAGGCTTTTCGATCAATATGGACGTCACAGAGGGCATATCCCCAATAGTAGGGATTAAGTAATCGTGCAGATTTTCTGTGCGCCCGGGAATAAATTCTTCCATCAACGCAAGACCCAAACCCTGGGCAATACCGCCTTCGATTTGTCCTTCGGCCAACATCGGATTGATGACACGCCCCAAGTCATGCGCAGCAGTAATATGTCGGACCTGTGTGGTTCCAAGCGTTAGATCGACTTCGACCTCGGCCATTTGCGCACCATAACCGAATACGGCATAGGGCGTGCCTTGTCCGTTTTCGTCCAACGTACTGGTAGGCGGATCATAAGTTTCCTCTGAACTGAGAACGTAGCCCAGTCCATCAACTGGCAAGTCTTGCAACGTGATCTCTTGACGCGATCCACCGTCGGTCACAGTCAACATGCCATCTGACAGTGTAATTGTTGCCGCGTCGGACAAGTTCGTCATCCTCAGGATCGCAGCTCTTAGAGCGCCACCAGACAGTTCAGCCGCCTTGCCAGTGATGTATGTTTGCCGCGACGCGGACGTTTTCCCGCAGTCCGGGGTAAGCGCAGTATCAGGGCCTAATAAGGTAAATTGGTCAACGGGGATTCCCATGGCATCAGCCGCAATTTGCGTGATGACTGTGTTTGAGCCTTGCCCGATATCTGTTGCGCCTTGGTGCAGTACGATCGTTCCATCTGCCTTTATTCCAATGCGTATGGTCGACGGGTTGGGCAAAGCCGTGTTTCCGCATCCGTACCA
>CALHST010000200.1 GCA_938038825.1 uncultured Paracoccaceae bacterium
CCCGGTCTTGTCGGACCTGTGACAGAATTCACAATCACAGGCATCGACACGGGCCTTGAACTGGACCCCGACAATCCATTGGCATTCCAAACTGGGATTGCGGTTGCCAATTCGGGTGTAGGCTTTGTGACACAGACGCCCATCACGATTGACACCGACTTGAGCGCCATCCCACTGCCAGCTGGTAGCCTGTTGATGCTCACCGGTATCGGTGGACTGGTTGCCATGCGTCGGCGCCGCCGCAATGGCTAAGCCGAAGTATCGGGAAACATTGCGCATGCTGGGTCTTCGGATCCAGCATGTTGCTTTTGCCGGCAGTGTTTTCGCAATGTCACTGCCGACGACCGCGTCCGCCCAGTCCGCAGTCGCAGTTGAAACGCTGGGGGCACGTCCCTGCGAAACGCTCCTCGAGGCACAACAAAACGACGAAGATCTTTATCGCGCGTTTGGGATGTGGATCGGCGGGTTTCTGACCGCGGCCAATGCCTATGAGGACGACACATTTGATCTCACGCCTTGGCAACCGATTGAATACATCACAGCCCAAGTCACGTCTGGCTGCCGCTCAAACCCCGAGGCCACGGTCGCGCAAACAATGAACAGCTATGTCGGGTTTCTTCGCAACCAACGTCTGACGCAGCCGTCTAAACTTGTGCGCGTACAAGCAAACGATAACGCCCTGTTCATTTACGAGACGGTTCTGGCGCAAATTCGCGACAAACTTACGGCCCAAGGGTTCACGATCACAGATCCAGAAAACACGTATCGCCAAACCTTTGGTCAAGCCATATTGGCTTATCAACGGCGTGAGAACTTGTCCGTAACAGGTCTGCCTGACGTCCCGACCCTTGCCAAACTATTGGGTCAATAACACTGGACAAATGAACGACAGGCAGCAGACTTAACTGCTGTCTTCTTCGCCCTCTGGTTCAATCATGTATGGCTGCAGCGCTGCGAATTGTGCGAACAAAAACACCATCAAAACAATGGGAAAGCCAAAGGTTTCGATCGTCACCCAGGTTTCTTCGGACATGGTACGCCAAATGACTTCGTTTGCGATGGCCAGAACCGCAAAGCCAGCGCACAGACGTCGGGTCAAAATCATCCAACCTTCGTCTTTCATCGGAACCAACTCGCCCATGATAAACGCCAACCAGGATTGACCACGCAGCAAGCCAATGCCCAAAAGTCCGGAAAACAGGCCATAAACAATTGTCGTTTTGATTTTGATAAAGCGATCATCGTTCAGGTAAGCCGTCAATCCGCCAAAGAACACGACCATGACGGCCGTAAAAACCTGCATACGGCTGATTTTTCCGCTCAGCGCCCACATCGCCCCAATCGCCAGCAAAATCAATGGGATAAACATCACAGTCGCCACGATCAAACCGGAATAGGTCTCTCCGAAATATTCGTATTCATTGTCCTTGATCCGCAGATAGACAATGAAAAAAAGAATGGGCGGCCCCAGCTCCAGCACCTGTTTCATCACGGGATTGATCGTGCGTTCTTCTGCCATGGGTCTCACCTGTTATCCGCCTATTTCCACTATCACAGCCCCGGCAGCAATCAACGCCATAAGCGCCATTCTTCTGGGGCCAACAGTTTCTTTCAAGAACAGCCAACCGATGATGGCCGCAAAAACTGTGGATGTTTCGCGCAGAACGGCTGCTTCGCCGACTTTATCCAGCCGTGTGGCAAGCATAATGGCACCAAAGGAAAGAAAGGCGATTAACCCGCCGGAAATGCCGCGCAAAGCCAACGGCCCAAGCGTAGGGGCGTTTTCCATCTTGCGGTAGTGCCATGCGGCATAGAAAGGCAGCACCGCGCCGTCGATCATGAAAAACCACGCCAAAAAGGTGAATGGATCCGCGCTGGCGCGGATGCCATAGGCGTCCCATGTGGTGTAAAGCGCCACGAACAGCCCTGTGCACACGGCCAGTCCAAGAGCCAGCGGAAGCGTGTCGCGTTCTGACACCACTGTGCGCAGGTTATAAGCCGCAAGGCCGAAGATCCCACAAAGCAGGGTCGCAACGCCGATCCATTGAATGCCTGTGAAGGTTTCTGAAAAGAGCACATAGGCGCCAATCACCGTAAACAAAGGCCCAGTGCCGCGTACCACCGGATAGACCACAGTATAGGCCCCTTTGGTATAGGCCCAAGCTTGCAAGCATTTGTAAATGATATGAATAACCCACGCGATGGCGAATATGACCCACATATGCGGCTCAGGCCATGGCACAACAAACAGCGCAAACGGGGCCGCCATCAGGCAATAACTCGCGTCAATCGCGCCGCGCGTCAGCCACGGGTCATGCCTGCCCTTTTGCAGTGCGCCGAACACAGCGTGTAAGAAAGCGGCCATAATGGCGAGGGCAAGGGCGGCTTTGTGGCCCGCCTCGGTCCCTTCGATTGACAGAATAAACTCTGTCAGCGTGCGGCACTGGGGGGCCAGCCCCCCAGACCCCCCGAGGTATTTAGACCCAAAAGAATGGCAAGCTGCGTCATTCGGTTTCGAGACCTGTCAGGGCGGCTGCGAATTCTTCGGGGTCAAACGGGGCCAGGTCGTCGATTTGTTCACCCACGCCGATGGCGTGGATCGGAAGGCCGAATTTATCGGCAAGGGCGACAAGCACGCCGCCTTTTGCAGTCCCGTCCAGTTTCGTCATGACAAGGCCCGACACATCCGAGACCTCTTGGAAGATTTTCACCTGGTTCAACGCGTTTTGGCCGGTGGTCGCATCGAGCACCAGCAATGTGTTGTGGGGTGCGGTGGCATCCTGTTTGCGGATCACGCGCACGATTTTGGCCAGTTCTTCCATCAGGTCAGAGCGGTTTTGTAAACGGCCCGCGGTGTCGATCATCAACAAGTCGGCCCCGTCGCGGGTGGCTTTTTCCATTGCATCAAAGGCAAGGCTGGCCGGGTCAGACCCTTCGGGTGCTGTGAGGACAGGCACCCCTGCCCGGTCGCCCCAAACCTGCAATTGCTCAACAGCTGCGGCGCGGAATGTGTCACCCGCAGCAATCACCACCTTCTTACCTGCCGCGCGGAATTGCGAGGCAAGTTTGCCGATGGTGGTGGTTTTGCCTGACCCGTTCACGCCGACAACCAGCACCACTTGTGGTGTCTTGGGGTAAATTGGCAAAGGTTTGGCCACCGGCTCCATGATGCGCGCGATTTCCTGCGCCATCAGCTCTTTGATTTCCTGTACCGACAGCTTCTTACCATAACGCCCTTCGGCCATATTGGCAGTGACGCGCAAGGCTGTGTCCACGCCCATATCAGCAGTGATCAAAAGCTCTTCGAGCTGTTCGAGCATATCATCATCAAGCGTGCGGCGCAGAACTGTCTTTTTTTCTTTGCGCCCAAAGAGCCGCCCCAACAGGCCGGGTTTTGTGGCGGCAGCTTGTTGGTGCGCCGCGTCTTCGTCGTGGCGTTGTTGTTCCGCGATTTCAACAGCCCGCTTTTGTGCGGCGGCGTGTTCTGCCACGCGGCGCGCCTCTTCTTCTGCTTTGCGTGTGGCTTCGGTCTGTTCTGCAGCCACGCGTTCCGCTTCAGCCTGTGCAGCGGCCAGACGCTCTGCCTCCGCTTGCGCAGCTGCAAGGTGGTCGGCTTCGGCTTTGGCAACCGCGGCGCGGTCTGCTTCGGCCTTTTCAGCAGCAAGGCGATCTGCTTGCGCGCGTTCGGCTGCTTGGCGCTCGGCCTCGGCGCGTTCCGCAGCAAGGCGGTCTGCTTGTGCACGTTCGGCGGCAGCTTTTTCAACTTCAGCCTGTTCAGCGGCGCGCGCTTCCTGGCGGGCGATATCTGCGGCGCGCTCGGCGTCAGCTGCACGGGCGACCGCTTGCAATTCTGCGTCCTTGCGAGCTGCTTCGCGCGCTTCAGCTTCGGCGCGGGCCTGTTCTTCCCGTGCAGCTTGCGCGGCTTGTTCCTGTGCCAGCCGGTCCGCTTCGGCCCGGGCGTCTTCGGCGACGCGACGTGCAGCTTCGGCCGCCTCTTGCGCAAGGCGCTCGGCCTCGGCACGTTCAGCCGCAGCGCGCGCTTCCGCCTCTTGTGCGAGGCGCTCTTGTTCAAGACGTTCCTGTTCCGCACGCTCTGCAGCGATACGCTGTGCATCCAGTTCAGCTTGAGACG
>CALHST010000201.1 GCA_938038825.1 uncultured Paracoccaceae bacterium
TCGAACGCACTTTCCAGTGCCGCGTCCACTTTGGCCAACTCGTTGGGACCAAAGCCATGACCCGCAAGGGATGTGTGGTTGATGCCCGGCGCGTTGCCGATGGTGCCGTGCCCCACGGCGTAAGACACAATCTCTTCGATCTGCGCAGAACCATAGCCTAGCAGTTCAAGCGAGGCTGGAACCGACTGGTTGATGATCTTGAAGTAACCGCCGCCAGCGAGCTTCTTGAATTTCACCAGCGCAAAGTCAGGCTCGATCCCTGTCGTGTCACAATCCATGACCAGACCAATGGTGCCCGTTGGCGCGATCACGGTGGACTGCGCATTCCGGTAACCGTGTTGTTCACCCAGTTTCAAAGCTTCGTCCCATACAGCCATGGAAAGGTTGACCAATTTGGGATCCGGGCAGTTGGCGTGATCTAGGGCGACAGGGTTCACGCTGAGTGCGTCATAGCCATCTGTGGCGCCATAGGCGGCGTTGCGGTGGTTCTTGATGACGCGCAGCATGTGGTCTGCGTTTTTCTTGTAGCCCGGGAATGGACCCAACTCGCCTGCCATCTCGGCAGAAGTCGCATAAGCCACGCCCGTCATGATCGCTGTCAAAGATCCGCACAACGCGCGGCCTTCGTCGCTGTCATAGCCAAAGCCCATATTCATCAGCAAACCGCCGATATTGGCATAGCCCAGACCCAAAGTGCGGAAGTCGTAAGACCGCTGCGCAATTTCCTTGGATGGGAATTGCGCCATCATCACGGAAATTTCCAACGTGACAGTCCACAAACGGGACGCATGCATGTAGTCTTCGGCTTGGAACACGCCATCCTTCAGGAAGGTCAGCAGGTTCATCGACGCCAGGTTACAGGCCGTGTCATCCAGGAACATGTATTCGGAACACGGGTTGGAACCACGGATCGGGCCGTCTGCGGGGCATGTGTGCCATTCGTTAACTGTGTCGTGGTACTGAATACCGGGATCGGCGCAGGCCCAGGCCGCATGACCCACTTTTTCCCACAAATCCCGTGCCTTAACGGTCTTAGTGACTTTGCCATCCGTGCGGTTTATCAGTTCCCAATCCGCGTCTTTTTCAACTGCTGTCAGGAACGCGTTTGTCACGCGGATCGAATTGTTGGAGTTCTGGCCCGAAACAGACGAATACGCTTCACTATCCCAATCCGTGTCATAGGTTGGGAATTCGATCGACGTGTGGCCCTGCTTTGCATAGTCCAGCACGCGCTTGACGTATGTTTCCGGGATCGCAACGCGCTTGGCATCGCGGATCGCGTCTTTCAGCTGTGGGTTTACTTTGGGGTCATAGGCATCCGCCTCAGTACCGTCCCACGCTTTGATCGCTGCGAAAATACCGTTGAGCTTTTGCTCGTGCATCTTTGAGCCTGCAACGATGCTCGCCACTTTCTGCTCTTCGACAACCTTCCAGTTGATGAAGTCTTCGATATCTGGGTGGTCCGCGTCTACGATCACCATCTTCGCCGCACGGCGTGTTGTGCCGCCGGACTTGATCGCGCCAGCCGCCCGATCACCGATTTTCAGGAAACCCATCAGACCCGAGGACTTACCACCACCGGACAAGTTCTCACCTTCGCCACGCAAATGCGAGAAGTTGGTTCCTGTGCCAGAGCCGTACTTGAACAGACGCGCTTCACGCACCCACAAATCCATGATGCCACCATCATTCACCAGATCGTCAGACACGGACTGGATGAAGCAGGCATGCGGCTGCGGGTGTTCATAAGACGACGTGGATTTTGTCAGAACGCCGGTCTTGTAGTCCACATAGTGGTGGCCCTGCGCCGGACCGTCGATGCCATATGCCCAATGCAGACCTGTGTTGAACCACTGCGGCGAGTTTGGCGCAGCGCGCTGTGTCGCCAGCATATAGCGCATCTCGTCAAAATAGGCGCGCGCATCATCTTCTGTCGTGAAGTAGCCGCCCTTCCAGCCCCAATACGTCCATGCACCTGCCAGCCGGTCAAACACTTGCTTGGAGGACACCTCACCGCCCATAACGGCCCCTTTGGCGGCTTTAGAGCGCCACAGAAACTCAGGAACGTCGTCTTCTTTAATCTTTTCCAACTTGGATGGAACGCCCGCTTTGCGGAAATACTTCTGCGCAATCACATCGCTTGCGACTTGGCTCCAGCTATCAGGGACTTCGATACCCTCTAAGCGAAACACAATCGTCCCATCGGGATTACGGATTTCTGATGTCGTTGTTACAAACGCCAGCGCGTCGTACGCGTCTTGTGTAGCATCTGTAAATTTGCGTTCGATCTTCATTGGGCTGCCTCGCTCCAAGTGTGTTTTGTTATTCTTCGCATACTGCGAAGTGCGCACGTGCCGCGATGCGCCCACCGCGACCCAAAATCTTAAGTCCAAAGCCGCAAAACTTTGGTCTCGGCTCAAGGCCGATCAATTGGGTTTAAGTTTAGTCTTCAGTCCCCATTGCAGACCGTGTTCCATGATCGAGCGTTTCGTACCGCGCTATGATCACCCACTAGATATTGTGTGGTTTCAATCTGCCTGCACAACCTGCCGTATCTGAGCCTCTGTCGTCAACGCGTTTTTAAACTTTTTTTGACAATAAAATGCTTGACCAAAACGTGGCTTGGAGCGCCCACTGATTCATACGCATTTCGTCCCCACGCATTAACTTTTTGCCGCGGTTTGAAGGGGCAAAAATTATCGTTGAATTGTCACGAATTAGCAGACCTGCATGCGCCACTACTTGAACTTGTCCACAGGATATCCCCCACCTCGCAAGAGTTTGCATTGAGCCTTCTTGGCTTTCGTGGTGTCATGGTTTTATGACCGCTATTTTTCCCCGACTGACACTTCTCGGATGCATTTTGTGTGCTGCTTGTGCACCACAGTATGTAGAGCGCAGCGCTGACGACCCACAAGATGTGCCTGTTCGACGTGCTTTCTTCGAAACGAATCCATCTAATCTGGAAGCCGCGTTTGAATTCGGCTGTCGTGAACCCGGGGATGTGTACTCGCGCCCCGACAGCACGACAGCGCGGTGCAATATCGTGCCCACACCTGAAAGTGCTGCGTTCCTGCTGGTTCAATTCGATGCGGAACTGGAACAGCCCACTTTGGTGGTGCAAAAGACAGTTCGCCCGGTCGCCAACTGCTTTGAGGTCGAGATGAGCTATTTCGCCGAGATCAAAGCCAAGACAGGCAATCAGCAGCGCATCTATATTCAAAGCCGAAACTTGGATCGTCAGATCGACCAAATCCTGTTGTCCACGGGTGGACGCCTTAGCTTGGCACAATCACCGGCGCAAGATTGCGCACCAGCAGGTTAACAGCCAACAAGACGGCTGGTTAGCGCGGCGTATAGTGCAACGTGCGCCTCAGCGCATCGACATCTGTGTTTGGAGTTTGATTGTACAGGGGAAGAAAGTGGTCGGGGCGGCGAGATTCGAACTCACGACCCCCTGTACCCAAAACAGGTGCGCTACCAGACTGCGCCACGCCCCGGACCGTGAGAGGCTCAATACGCAGCGCGGACGCATTTGAAAAGCGAAAAAGCGACCCGTGGGTCGCTTTCTCGTAAAAAAGTTCACATGTCTCTAAACCGACGCTAATCGTCGCAAGGCCAGGCCGCTGCAGATCCAAAAAACGGGTGTTGAATTTCGGATCCCGCAACAATTCCCAACCGCTTGGCCAAACCGCCGTTGATCTCCAGCACAGCGATTAAGCCATTTCCGCCGAAAATTGGGGTCTCGTCCAAAGGCTGTGCCCTGTCATGCACGCGCTTCACCACACCTTCGGGGTCAATGAAGATCATATCCAGCTCGATAAGCGTATTGCGCATCCAAAAGCTCAAAGGCCCCGGTCGATCATACAAAAACAACATGCCTGCCGACGATGCCATCGACTCGCGATGCATCAATCCAAGTTGCTGTTCTTCAAGATCATCGGCAATTTCAACGGAGAACCGGGCTTCGCCCCAATCGCCACGAAGACGTACTTGATCTTCGCTGCAAGCGGCAACAGATTGTCCTGCTATGAACGCAAACGCCACAGCAAACGCAGCTCGAAGCATTAGGATTGCTCGGTCTCGGCGTCGGCCTCGGTCACTCCAGCTTCCCAGGCGACAACTTCTGCGGCCATACGTCCCCGTTTGCCATCAATAACCCGAAGCGCCAAAGCCTCACCAGGTTGCAGATCGCTTAAACCGGACCTGCGCAGAACTTCAACATGCAGAAACACATCTTCTGATTTCCCAAAGATGTTGGCAAATCCAAACCCCTTGGCCTTGTCGAACCACTTCACCCGAGCAGGCTCAAGTTCCGCGGATGCAACATCGCCTTCTTCCAAAAGCGCGATATCCGCAAGTGGTGTGTCATCTTCAAGTTCCGGGGGATCAATTCTAAAAATCTCGGTCGCCTGCACACCACGTGTCGTGTGCTGCGTCGTGATTTCGATTCCCGCTCCGTCTGCAATCGAGCTTTGTCCAAAGTTACGTAAAACGTTCACATGCAAAAGGATGTCCGGGCCACCTGCTGAGGCGACTACAAACCCAAATCCCTTAACCGGATCGAACCATTTCACATGTCCAATGACACGCTCTTCTATATTTGAATCACTGTCCGCCAACGCGTATTCTCTTCCATCGCGGTACTGTCCGCGTTCACTCAGCGTTACAATCGACTACAAACGCATGCTCTTTCAAGGCTTTTCATCAAATTTAATAACTAATTTGTTCATTAACCTCACGGCACCTCTAATTTTAAGGGTTTAGTCGCAAAATTGTCCAGTCATTTTGCCCGGTTGCCCTGCGCCATTGGAAGCGATCATGCAGGCGATGCGCACCATCAGCCCAAAATTCGATATGATTTGGCTCGATTTTATAGCCGCCCCAGTGCGGAGGGCGTTTTGGAGAATCCCCCATCTTGGCTGTCACGTCCTCTAGGGCGCGTTCCAATTGGCCCCGATTTTCCAACGGGCGGCTTTGCTGCGAAGCCCATGCCCCCAGCCGACTTTTGAGAGATCGGCTTGCAAAATAGGTATCGGCCTGCTCGGCAGTGACCCTTGTTACAGACCCACGCACACGAATTTGACGCCGCAACGATTTCCAATGGATGACAAAGGCCGCTTTACCAGCGTCTTCAACTTCTTGCGCTTTGGTGCTTTCGTAGTTCGTATAAAAGACAAAGCCGTCATCTTCGATCCCCTTCAAAAGTACCACACGCACATTGGGCATGCCATCTGCATCCACGGTGGCAAGAGACATGGCATTTGGGTCGTTCACTTCGCCCTCTTGCGCCTCGGCCAACCACGCGCGAGCAATCTCGAACGGATCATCGCCCGCAAAGATACCGGATCTGTCTGTCATGTGCTGTCGCCCCATAGAACCTATGTCGTGGTAACTAGGACGACATTGCGCGCCCTTCAATGGCCAAGTCTTGATGGTATTTGCGCAATCGCCTAAAGCAGAGTGGTTGCACGACTAAACAGTGTGGGGGCAGTTGCACATGGCAGAGGCATTAATGGCCGGTAAGCGAGGTCTGATCATGGGCCTGGCCAATGATAAATCCATCGCATGGGGCGTTGCAAAGACGCTTGCGGAACATGGCGCTGAACTCGCCTTTTCCTACCAAGGGGATGCGTTGAAAAAACGCGTCGATCCGTTGGCCGCACAGCTTGGCTCGGACATTGTCTTGCCCTGTGATGTCGGCGACGAAGCGTCCCTTGACGCGCTGTTTGACGCGTTAAAAGAGCGTTGGGGCAACTTGGATTTTGTTGTCCATGCCATTGGCTTTTCTGACAAAAATGAGCTTCGCGGTCGCTATGTTGACACCAGCCGTGGCAATTTCGCGATGTCTATGGATATCTCGGTCTATTCCTTCACAGCCGTGATGCAACGGGCCGAAAAGATGATGAAAGACGGCGGGTCTGCCATCACACTGACTTACTATGGGGCAGAAAAGGTTATGCCTCATTACAACGTTATGGGTGTGGCGAAGGCAGCTCTTGAAGCATCTGTTCAATATCTGGCGGAAGACCTTGGCAAAGACAACATCCGCGTCAACGCAATCTCGGCAGGTCCTATCAAAACCTTGGCCGCTTCTGGCATCGGCGATTTCCGCTATATTATGAAGTGGAACGAATACAACTCTCCCCTGCGTCGCAATGTCACCATCGAAGATGTGGGCAAAGCATCGCTCTTTTTGCTGTCCGACCTGGGGTCTGGAACCACCGGGGAAAACCTGCATGTGGATGCGGGCTATCATGTCGTTGGCATGAAAGCCGTGGATGCACCAGATATGAGCAAAGGGTAACCAACATGGCGGATCGTCTTCCCCACGAAAAAGGCTTCCATGTCAGCTGGGACCAAATGCACCGTGACAGTCGAGCGCTGGCGTGGCGTCTCGATGGCAAAGGCCCCGACAACGGTGCTTGGAAAGCCATCGTCGCGATCACCCGCGGCGGTATGGCCCCGGCGATGATTGTTGCGCGCGAATTGGATGTGCGCACCGTCGACACCATCAGCGTGAAATCCTACCACGCAGGCGGCGGCAAGGCTGACAAACAAAGCGATGCCGAAGTTCTGAAATCCCCGGATGCCGAGATGATGGGCGATGGGACGGGTATCCTGGTGATCGACGATCTGGTGGACAGCGGTAAAACGCTGGAACTTGTGCGCTCCTTATACCCCAATGCGCATTTCGCGACGGTCTATGCAAAACCACAGGGTGAACCACAAGTTGACGACTTTATCACTGGAGTCAGCCAAGACACATGGATCTTTTTTCCGTGGGACATGGCGTTGCAATATGTCGAACCCTATCGCGGCAAAGACTAAGCCTGACGACAACAAACAAAGCGCAGTTTGTTGGGCTGCGCTTTGCTCTGCCTTAAAGCTGTTTCAATGACTTAGAAGCTCCAGCGCGCGCCGATGAATGTTGTATCAAGGTCTTGGAAGCTGGCTTCAGACTCATCGTCCAACGAAAACGTTCTGTATGACGCAAACAGTTCTGTGTTCCAGCGATCCACCTTCTGAACAATGCTGATAGCAGTCGATTCTGATTCTGATCCAACACTGTTGAAGTTGTTGCCTTCGGTGAAATCGACCGCGATGGCGGTATTCCCGATGCCAAACCAATCCCGCACAATGCCCACTTTGGCATAGTAATAATTTGCATCGGATTCCTGATTTTCCCCTGCGGCGAGGGTAAAGTTCAGGCCCGTAGGCTTATGCAGCACCGATGCAGACCCCGCCAGCAAATCCGGGCTGTCTGTGGCTTGCGCAAACCCCAACGCCGCTTGGAAAGTGATTTGGTCCGTATCATGCGCGTAAGACACGCCAAAGTCGGTAAATTCTCGGTTGTCGTTTTCGGCCAGAACTTCTGTCCCGTAGGATCCTGAGAACGTGAAGCCCGCATACTTTGGCGTGTCATATCGCACCCGGAAACGACGCCCGCCATCGAACGCGCTGAACGCTTGCCCGACAGACACGTTTGACAACGTGCCATCCGCCAAACGGAAAGCAAGGCCACCGGCCCGATCCTGAAGACTGGAATACGTCACAACACTGGTTTGAGACAGATCGCGCTCGGCAATCCCATCCGTCGCGGTGCTGCCTTGACCAATGTAAAACCGGCCATATTGCTGCGTCGTATAGATCAGATCAAACCGACGCAGATCCGTAATTCGGGGATCAATGTCAAAATCGTCATTCTGTGGCGACGCCTGGCCAGATCCTGTCAAACCGATTGCCGTTTCAAATTGGAATCGCAAGTCGTTGCCGTTGTTGAGTTTCGTGTCGATCGTGAAACCGAAGCGGCTGTTCGAATTGTCATTGTCCGTTAGGATCGAGTCTGTATCGACGCCGTCATCCACTGTCAGAACGCCGATATTCAGGTGCCCATAGAAGTTAAACGTCGTTTCGCTGCCAAACGTTTGTTGCGCGTGACCCAAGGCTGGCAGAAGCATGAGAACACCACCAAGGGCCGTGGTTTGAAGAGACCGGAACTGCAGAAAAGTCATAGTTACCTCTTTCTTTTGATTGAGTTTTTCAAGTAATCTTGGCCCTAGTTTTCCTTGGGGAGGGGCCATTTCTTGAAATCTACGCCTCGTTTCCAGAGATGTATCCGGGGTTTCCCGGCAACGTGAGCCAGCGTGACTGACGGCGGTTTTTTGTGATCGCTCAACCCAATCTGCGCAGGATTGTTGTTGGGCGTGTTACACTCTGGACAATTTGTGACTGGCGGCCTTGAATAACGAACCAACAATCACAATCGGGGAGCCCGCTTTATGGAACTGTCGCAGGCAAAAGCAATCATTACAGGCGGTGCATCCGGGTTGGGCGAAGCGACAGCGCGTCACTTTGCGCAAAGCGGCGCTCAGGTTACCCTGTTGGACCGCGATGAAGCGCGCGGCACAGCTGTTGCGGATGACATTGGCGGGGCATTTGTTGCCACAGACGTCACGGACGAAGCCTCTGTTCAGAACGCTGTCAACACAGCCGTGGACAAGATGGGTGGAATCTCTGTCTGTGTGAATTGCGCCGGAATCGCATGGGCGATCAAAACAGTGGGCCGCGACGGACCACATGCTTTGGACGCGTTTCAAACGACAATCGACATCAATCTTGTCGGCAGTTTTAATGTTGCACGCCTTGCGGCTGTAGAAATGGCCAAAAATACACCCGAACCGGATGGCGCAAGGGGCGTCATTATCAACACGGCTTCGATTGCTGCGTTTGATGGCCAAAAGGGCCAAGCGGCCTATGCTGCGTCCAAAGGCGGGATTGTCGGCATGACACTTCCAATGGCGCGTGATCTTGCCTCAACAGGTGTGCGTGTGATGGCCATTGCGCCGGGTATTTTTCTAACGCCCATGTTGCAAAGCCTGAGCGAAGACGTTCAGGCCCAGCTTGCAGCCGACGTGCCCAATCCACCACGACTAGGCGATCCCAAGGAATACGGTCGGCTAGCCGGTTTCATTGTCGAAATGGGGTATATGAACGGCGAGGTCATCCGTCTGGACGGAGCGTTACGGATGCGGTGACAAACTGCCGGTCTTAAACAGACGCCGATTTTTCGGCCCGTTCTTCTAACATCATCCACTCTTCTTCCGCCTCAGACAGCTTTGTGTGACGTTCCACCAAAGCATCTGTCGCCTTTTGGAATTTGACCGGCTCACGCGTAAACAGCTCGGGATCTGACATCAGGTCTTCCAGCTTGGCGATCTCGGCAGACAGGCGTTCTATCTCTGCAGGCAATGTGTCCAGACGGTGTTGCTCGGTAAAGCTCAATCCCGTGGTGGTTGCTTTTTCGTGCTTGTCCTTGGATGCGTTGCCTTTTGATTTCGCGCCAGTTTGCTTAACTTTGATGGGGTGTTTCTGCGCTTGGTAATCGCTCCATCCGCCGGCATAAACGATCACCCGACCCTGCCCTTCAAAGGCCAAGGTGGTGGCCGCGACGCGGTCCAGGAAATCCCGATCATGGCTGACCAGCAAGACGGTGCCGTCATAGGAATCAAGAAGTTCTTGCAGCAGATCCAGCGTTTCTACATCCAAATCGTTTGTTGGTTCATCCAACACCAGCAAGTTGCTTTCGCGCGCCATAATCCTTGCCAGTAACAACCGTGCTTTTTCCCCACCAGACAACGATTTAACCGGGGCGCGCACTTGCCGTTCGTCAAACAAAAACTCTTTCAGATAGCCCACCACATGCTTGGGTGTGCCCCGCACCATGACCTGATCTGTCGCCCCTTTGACGCCAAGATCCGGATCTTGTGTCAAGCTTTCCCAAAGGCTTTGCCTCAGGTCCAATTGGCTGCGGTTCTGATCAAACCACGCAATGTCCAGATTGGTGCCCAGCTTGACCGATCCAGTATCTGACGCTTCTTCCTGAATCAGCGTTTTGATCAAAGTGGTTTTGCCAACACCATTTGGCCCCACCAATGCGACACGGTCACCCCGCATGATGGTGACGTCCATCGGGTGAAAAATAACCGTCTCACCATAGGTTTTTGAAATCCCGGTGGCTTCGATGACTTTACGGCCAGATTTTGGCCCCGCATCCAGCGCCATCGCTGCCGTACCTTGACGCTTGATTTGTGCCGTGCGTTCCTCGCGCAATCCTTGCAGCGCGCGCACGCGACCTTGATTGCGCTTTCGGCGTGCCGAGATCCCCTCGACGGCCCACCGGGCCTCAGCCTTGATCTTGCGGTTCAACTTGTGACGTGAGGTATCTTCATCTTCCCAAATCTTGTCGCGCCATGCCTCGAACCCGTCAAATCCTTTCTCCTGACGCCGCACCATTCCCCTGTCAATCCAAAGGGTTGCACGCGTTAATGCACGCAAAAAAGCGCGGTCATGACTGATCAGGACAAATCCGGCCCGCGTGGTTTTCAATTCATCTTCCAGCCAGGAGATGGCTTCAATATCAAGGTGGTTGGTCGGTTCATCCAGCAGCATCAATTCTGGCGCCTCCGCCAAAAGCTTGGCCAATGCCGCGCGTCGCCGTTCCCCGCCAGAAGCAGTCTCAACAGCGCGCGCAGGATCGAATTTCAAACCCTCGCCAGCACGCTCAACCCGATACAGCTCACCATCATCCAAACCGCTGGACGCAAAATCTCCCAATGTCGCAAATCCCGATAAATCTGGTTCTTGCTCCATATAGCCAACAGACACGCCCGGCCCCGGAATCACATCGCCGCGATCCGCTTCGACACGGGCCGCCATTACTTTCATCAAGGTGGACTTGCCCGAGCCATTACGCCCAACAAGCGCAACACGGTCCCCCGGATGGACGACCATCGACAGGCGGTCAAACACAGGGTCTCCGCCAAACGTCAGCGAGATATCGGATAATTGCAATAAGGGAACACGTGCCATGCGCGCCAGCTACTAGCCCAGCAAGGGCGCGTCAATTCCCGTACCCTTGTTTTCTTTTTGCTTAAAATATCCCGGGGGTCCGGGGGCAGCGCCCCCGATCTCTGTCGGATGGGCGCAGCCCATTCGATCCCAACAGCTTCGTTACTGCGCCACTGCGCGCAACAATCGCTTGCGCGGTTCGGGAATGGCGCGGATCTCCACGCCTGTAAACACATGCAGCGTGTTCATTTGGCGATCCACAACGGCATGATCACTCACCCACCCACCCATCATCAAATAGGTCCGCAACAAAGGTGGCATGCGTGCCATTGCTTTGCGCATATCTGGCTTTTGCCGCAAACGTGCAGCAAATCGAAAGACATCTGGGGCTTTCACGCGCGGTAACCATCGTTTGGGCGCAAGATGACGTGCCTTCAACATGGCAAATGCATCCAGATAATCGTGCGTTTCTGTCCCTGAAAAGGACGAACACCCAAATAGCAGGTCAATTCCATCCGCATCAACACAGCGCGTCACTGCAGCCCATGCCACTCTTAGAACGTTTGGATCCTTTACATCGGGGTCTATGCAGAACCGACCCAATTCGACCATTCGCCCCTGATAATCTTGCAAGGCGCTCAGTTCATAAAACTGCGCGGCATAGCTGCGCCCGATCGTCGCTCCTGTCAGCGGCAACATACGAAAAGAACACACCAATCGCCTCGAGTCCCGCTCAAATATCAGAATATGCTGACATATCGCATCAAACTGGTCCGCGTCTTGGTTATGCGACAACCCGAATGCACGGGCGCGCAACGTTTGCGAGGCTTCAATATCCTCTGGCGTTTCGGCCATGCGCGCTAAAAAGGGGCCTTTGCTAAACGGTGTCATAGGGCGTTGCCCACTGTCACAAAGACGTCCCAAAAGATTTGCTGGATCCCGCTGACAAGGCTCCGCGGGGTGCATGACTTTAGCCCTGCGTCCCAATTCCGCGGAACTGGCCAATACCTTGCAACAATTGCCTCAGGAATGTGCGATCGACCGTGCTTGATTCGGTCACACGGCGCTGCAAAGAGATCACGCGCCCGTCTTCCAATCCAAAGCGTTCAATGTTTTCGACCGTTCCACTTTCGTCAAAGGAGATTGCAAGAACCTGACGGTCGACCACTTTCGGGGCGCGCAAACCAACGCTCTTGACTTGGCTACGCACATAAAAGAATCCGCTATCACCCAAAAGACCTGCAGATGCGGGCGATCCTGCGGCCTCTTCCACGCTGGCACGTGTGTCCACGCCAATCACGATATCGTCCAGGACGTCTTCATTTGGAATGTAACCATGGTTTCGGAAATCAGCGACACATCCCATAACGGCAGCCGTCGCTAGCACCGCGATCCCAAGCGGCAGCTTGCCTGTGATCCAACCCATTTACCCGTATCCTTTTATGGTTCCACCTTGCCCCCCGGCACTGGCGGTTTAAAAGTGATTACCAACGGATCGCCTTTGGTTCAAGTTCGTCCTTCAAACTTGTGAGGGTATTTGAAAGTGCACACTCTATGACAAATCCCACATACAGCCCGGCAGCTCTGCGTGTTTCCGACTTAACACAGTCGGGCCCCACGACGTTCGAATTGATTCCAAACACCAAAGAACTAGAGGTTTTGCGCAAAGATCTTGATCTAGTGGGTCTTAGGAAAGTGCGCCTGACAGGGACCGTGTCCCCTGTTGGAAAACGCGATTGGCAATTAACAGCCAAACTCGGAGCAACTGTTGTCCAGCCTTGCGTTGCGACTTTGGAAGACGTGCAAACCCGCATCGACTCGGACGTCGTGCGCACCTACGTTGTTGAATACTCGGATCCCGACGACATTGATGTAGAAATGCCCGAGGATGACACAGTGGAACCCTTGGGAACGCATATCGACCCAATGGTTGTCCTGCACGAGGCACTTGCGCTGGCATTGCCCCTGTATCCTCGTGCCAGTGACACAACCCCTGTCGAAGTCAGGGTGACAGAACCAGGACAAACGCCGATGTCGGACGAACAAGCGCGCCCATTTGCGGCTTTGGCCGGTTTACGGGACAAAATGAGCGATGACGGAGGCACATGATCCATGACTCCTCAACAAGTCTGGGCCGATTTTTGCCCTCTTGCATACAATTAATTTCCGACTAATTTGGCCAATTCACGCATTTAAGGTTGGACAAGATGCGCCCACTGGCATATGCGCCGTGGAACCTGAATATCAGGACTATGAGATATCAACGCTGCCCCGCCCCGCAAGGCGCATGCAGCAGACGCGAAGAAGGGCCAATACAATGGCTGTGCAACAGAACAAAGTGTCAAAATCGCGCCGCAACAATCGCCGTGCGCATGATTCCCTGACAGCTGCAAATCCGAACGAATGCTCCAATTGCGGAGAAATGAAGCGCCCACACCATATCTGTGCAGCGTGCGGTCACTATGACGAAAAAGAAATCGTCCCTTTGACTGAAGAAATTGATCTGGAAGACGACGCGGCCTAAGGGCGGTCAATTCCCCTGACAAGGCAAGCGATGACGGCCGGGTCCGATCACAGCCCCAAGACACAGCAGACAGTAATCCTGTCCGTTGATGTTATGGGAGGTGATGCAGGTCCGGCTGAAGTCATTTCCGGGTGCGCGAAGTCAGCGCAGATTAATCCGAACATCGGATTCATATTGCATGGCCCCAAAACCGTGCTTGAACCGATCGTCGCCAAACGCAAACATCTGCAGGAACGGTGCGAAATCCGGGACGCGACAGGTGTTGTGTCCATGAGCGATAAACCCAGTCATATTGTACGCCACGGCAAAGACACCTCTATGTGGTCCGCCATTGAAGCAGTGCGCAACGAAGAGGCAACCGTGGCCGTGTCTTGTGGCAACACAGGCGCGCTGATGGCGCTGTCCATGATCCGCCTGCGCAAATTACCCGGAGTAAACCGTCCAGCCATTGCGGTTTTGTGGCCCAGCAGGAACCCGCAGGGGTTCAATGTCATGCTGGACGTGGGTGCCGATATCAAAGCGGACGCACAAGACTTGCTGCAATACGCCCTGATGGGCACGTCATACGCACGCAATGGTCTGAACTTGGCACGCCCCCGCATTGGTTTGTTGAATGTCGGCACCGAAGAACACAAAGGCCGAAACGAGCTGAAAGAAGCGCATGACTTGATCGGCGCACACGCGGAATCAGCCAATTTTGCCTATGTGGGTTTCGTTGAAGGCGGCGACATTCCAGGCGATGTGTGTGATGTGATCATCACAGACGGATTCACCGGAAACGTCGCCATCAAAACGGGCGAAGGCACAGCAGGTCTTATCGGGGATCTGTTGCGAGAGGCGTTCCGGTATTCCCCGTTGTCCCGCATCGCCTCTTTGCTGGCGATGACATCGCTGACACGACTGAAAAAGCGTATTGATCCGCGCCGCGTAAATGGCGGTGTGTTTCTTGGATTGAACGGAACTGTGGTGAAATCACATGGCTCTGCTGATGCAACAGGAGTTTCAGCGGCCGTGAAACTGGCCTTCGACCTTGCGCAGATTGGCTTTACAGATAAATTGGCAGCGCGTGTTGCCGCAGCGGCAACTGCAACCGAGTCGAAACCGGACGGGACAGATCCGGGACAGCAGGAGGCACAATCCAAATGACAATCCGAGCAGTCGTGCGCGGCATAGGCCATTATCTGCCGGAAAACGTGGTGGAAAATGCTGCTTTTGAAAAGACGCTCGATACGACGGATGAGTGGATTCGCAGCAGATCTGGAATCGAGCGTCGCCACTTTGCAAGCGAAGGCGAAACGACATCACGTATGGCCGTTCTGGCCGCCAAAGCTGCATTAGACGATGCGGGCATGGCTGTTTCGGACGTGGACGCAATTGTCGTTGCCACTTCGACCCCGGACCTGACCTTTCCGTCGTCGGCCTCCATGGTTCAGGCCCAATTGGGAATGGAACGTGGTTTTGCCTTTGACGTGCAGGCTGTTTGTGCCGGATTCGTCTATGCATTGGCCAATGCAAATGCGCTTGTGGTGTCCGGTCAGGCCGATCGCGTTCTGGTCATTGGTGCCGAAACGTTCAGCCGCATCATGGATTGGAAAGACCGGTCAACATCTGTCCTTTTTGGTGATGGCGCAGGTGCTGTTATCGTTGAAAAACAAGACGGTACAGGCCAAAGCTCAGATCGCGGAATTCTTGCGACCGACCTGAATTCAGATGGTCGTTTCAAAGATCTTTTGTACGTCGATGGCGGCACATCCACCGGAACAACCGGGTATCTGCGGATGCAAGGCAATCAAGTGTTCCGCCACGCCGTCGAAAAGCTGGCCGCGACCGCACAAACCGCCATGACCCGTGCGGGTGTTACCCACGACGAAGTCGATTGGGTTGTTCCGCACCAAGCCAACATTCGGATCATTCAGGGCACAGCGAAAAAGATGAACGTTCCCATGGAAAAGGTCATTGTGACTGTTCAGAACCATGGAAATACATCTGCTGCGTCCATCCCCTTGGCTTTGTCAGTGGGCAAACAGTCAGGCAAACTCAAAACAGGCGATTTGATTGTCACAGAAGCAATTGGCGGCGGTTTGGCATGGGGTTCTGTCGTCTTCCGCCTGTAATCGGCGAAAATCTGTATGATTTCTGCGCACTATGCCATTGACTTAAAAATTGCTGCGGCACTATCCTGCTGAAAAGACAGGGGGATAATATGTCCGAAAAGACAGTCACACGCATGGACCTTTCCGAGGCCGTGTTTCGTGAAGTTGGATTGTCGCGCAATGAAAGCGCGCAATTGGTGGAATCAGTTCTGGAACACATGTCCGATGCGCTGGTGAAAGGCGAACAGGTGAAGATTTCATCGTTTGGTACCTTTTCCGTGCGAGACAAATCCGCGCGTATGGGGCGCAATCCAAAAACAGGGGAAGAGGTTCCAATCAACCCGCGCCGTGTTTTGACCTTTCGGCCCTCTCATCTGATGAAAGACCGCGTTGCTGCGGGAAACAAACGATAAATCATGCCTGATAAATCCCGCGACGCCTTTCGCACGATCTCTGAAGTCGCTGAATGGCTTGGGGTGCAACCCCATGTCTTGCGCTTTTGGGAATCCAAGTTTTCGCAGGTAAAACCTGTGAAACGCGCAGGCGGGCGTCGGTACTATCGTCCTGGCGATATGCTGCTGTTGGGCGGGATCAGAAAACTGCTGCATGATGATGGCCTGACAATCAAAGGGGCCCAAAAAGTCCTGCGCGAAGAAGGCATGGCGTATGTTGCGGGCTTGTCTCAACCGGTCGAAAGCGACATTGAGAACGACCTTCAAAAGCCTGATCCTGTTAAAGAATCGGCCGAGGTCGTTACTTTTGAAACGCAGGACGGCGCGCTTTCAGGGACTGATACGCCACAAACTTTTGCAGATGATGCTACGGATCAAGCCCCTGGCCAACTGTCTGACACTGCGACCTCTTCCAGCAGCGCTTCTGAAACCTTCGATGATGCGCCCTCAACAGATCAGTATCTGGATTCGGATGTCGCTGCTGAGAGTTCTCCCGAGACCGCAGACGACGTCTCAATGCCCTCCTCTGACGCGTCGGCAGTAGACTCACCATCCCTGCCCTCGTTTCTGTCTGGGTCATCAACACCGATGGCGGACACCGCCCCAGAACCCATTGCAGAAGAAGACCCGGGTTCGGCCAGCTTGCCAAGTTTCATGCGAAGTGATCCGCCTAAGCCGGACTTGACGCAGGAAGGGCAAGACACCGCGCACGCGCCGCAGGAAACAGTATCAGAACCACCTGCCGAAAGTGTGGTTAGCCCTGAAGCACGCCGCGCACGCACTGTGCACGCACCCGACCCAGACGAATCAACTTTGGTTGTCCATCCCTCGGCTCTGAGTGCGGCCTTCTCATTGCAGGAAACCTCGCACCAAATGGTTGCGGATGTAACGCCTTTGGTGGCCCAACTCGCAGCACTGCGCGACCGCATGGCTGCTGAACGTGGTCGCTGAATTCCGACGGTCTGCCCGCCAATGACATTTCTCTCTTGCCTGCGCGCGCAGATGCGGTATGACACGGCTCACGTCGGGCTATGGCGCAGCCTGGTAGCGCGTCCGTCTGGGGGACGGAAGGTCGCAGGTTCGAGTCCTGCTAGCCCGACCATTACTTCCCACTCAGGCCTTAAGACATCGCGTAACCAGCCAGTATCAAACGGATGCATGCGATGAATGGTGTCATTCCTAATCAACACATCACACAGATGATCACCGACAAACAGATCGTCCCAGATGTGGCGTTTGTTGATGGGCAAATACAGCCGGCGAGCCTGGATCTGCGCTTAGGAACTGTGGCTTATCGCGTTCGTGCATCTTTTCTTGCGGGGGATGGGCGCAAGGTTGCAGAGCGTCTGAAAGACTTTGAGATGCACCGCATCGACTTGTCCGACGGAGCAGTACTTGAAAAAGGCTGCGTTTATGTTGTGCCTTTGATGGAACATCTCAACCTGCCGGATACGATGACGGCTGTTGCAAATGCCAAAAGCTCGACAGGACGTTTGGATTTGCTGACCCGCACAATCACGGATGGGGGCGTAGAATTTGACCGCATACCGCGTGGCTATCAGGGCCCACTGTATGCAGAAATCTGTCCACGCAGTTTTTCTGTGCTTGTACGCCCAGGAATGCGGCTGAACCAAATCCGCTTTCGCACAGGCTCTGCGCAGCTGTCTGACGACGCGTTGCGGGCTTTGCATGCCGAAACACCATTGGTCGATGGTCCAGCCGTCATTGACGAAGGTTTGGGCTTTTCTGTTGATCTTCGCTTGGAAGGCACCTCTTTGGTTGGGTACCGCGCCAAGCCGCATACAGGTGTGATCGATTTAGAGCAAATTGGCGCATATGCCCCAGCAGACTACTGGGAAGAGGTCCACAGCGACTCAGGGCAGATCATTCTGGATCCCGGCGCATTTTACATCCTTGTCAGCCGCGAAGCCGTTCATATTCCGCCAGACTACGCCGCGGAAATGGCCCCCTATCTTGCCATGGTCGGCGAGTTCCGTGTGCACTATGCCGGCTTTTTTGATCCGGGTTTTGGCAATGCGGATGCCGGGGGCGCAGGATCACGTGGCGTTTTGGAAGTGCGCTGCCACGAAGCGCCATTTGTGCTGGAACATGGCCAGGTTGTCGGGCGTCTTGTTTATGAACGCATGACAGAAGCGCCCACGCAGCTTTATGGTGCGGGCATTCAATCCAACTATCAGGGACAGGGTTTGAAACTGTCCAAACACTTCAAAGTCTAGAACGCTTTAAGCGTCGTTTTGTTGCTGCGCCGCAGCCCGTTTGGCACGGCGTTCTGCCCGGACTTCGGCCCGTGTTGGTCCCGTGCTCTGCGGCTGCACGTGGCCTTGGGCCGCTGGCTGCGCGGGTGGTGGCGCCTGTGGTTTTACCCGACGCCCCACTTTACCAACTTGGTTAATACCGGTGTTGATACCTTTGTTGATCACTTTGCGCATGATGATGCGCATGACCATGTTTATGATTGTATTGGCATTCATTGACCTGCTCCGCCCTGATGCGTCTTACAGGGTATATAACATGGAATTGGGCGATTTTCAGTCCCGGATGTGAATTCGCATCGCGTGCGCGGCCCAAAGCACGCACATTTTCGCAATGAATCAGTCTTCGAACAGTTCCGATTGCCCTTCTTCGGCTTCCATTTCGTCTGGATCATCCACATCGCCTGACGCGCCAATGCCGGGTGGCGGCCTGTTTTCCAACAGCCCGGCAGAGCGCAGTTCTTTCAACCCCGGTAGATCCCGTGCGTTTTCCAACCCAAAATGGTCCAAGAAGTCCTGCGTCACCACAAATGTGGTCGGACGGCCCGGTGTCATCTTGCGCCGCCCAAATCGGATCCATTCCAGTTCCAACAGTTGATCCACGGTTCCACGGCTTACTGAAACACCGCGGATTTCTTCGATCTCAGCCCGCGTAACGGGTTGATGATACGCAATAATTGCCAGTGTTTCGATTGCAGCACGCGACAGTTTGCGCACCTCAACTGTTTCTTTTTGCATTAAAAAGCCAAGATCTGCCGCCGTGCGCATGGCCCAGGCATCCCCGATCTTGACCACATGCACGCCGCGCCCCTCATAGCGCTTGCGCAAATGTACCAAAGCTTCTGCCGCATCACAGCCATGTGGCATCCGGGCCTCAAGCTCTGACACAGTGATGGGGTCTGCAGTGGCAAAAAGCACCGCTTCGACCATGCGTTCCTGTTCGCCCATTGGGGGCGCTTCAAACAGGCTTTCTTCCTGCGAAACATCACGTGCATCACTCATCACGGCCACCTCGTGTGCGCAATTCAATCGGCGAAAACAATTCGGACTGACGGATTTCCAATTTACCTTCTTTCACAAGCTCTAACGACGCAGCAAAAGTCGCAGCTGTCGCCGAGCGGCGCTTGACAGGATCACTTTCCCAACCTTCCGGCAGGAATGACACCAAGTCTGCCCATTGACCGGCAAAGCCCATCAACCCGCGCATACGCGCAAGTGCTTCTTCCATCGTGTAGACGGAATCGCGATCCATCACAAAGGGGCGAAATTCGTCCTTTGTTCGAATGCGGGCGTAGCCTTGCATCAGATCCAGAAGCGTGGCGGTATAGGTGACCTTGCGCACCCGCGACACGTCTGTCGTAAGACCACGCGCAAAGAAATCCCGGCCCAATTGGTCCCGTGCCATCAGCTTTGCAGCGCAGTCCCGCATCGCTTGCAGGCGTTCCAATTGAAAGGCCAAATGCGCCGCCAGTTCTTCGCCCGAAGGCCCCTCATCAGTTGGGTCGGGTGGCAACAGCAGACGCGATTTCAAAAACGCCAACCAAGCAGCCATCACCAAATAATCTGCCGCCAATTCCAGCCGCAGCTTCTTGGCCTCTTCCACGAAGATCAAATATTGCTTGGCCAATTGCAGGATCGAGATCTGGCGCAGATCCACTTTTTGAGTGCGCCCTAATGTCAGCAACAGATCCAGCGGCCCTTCATAGCCATCAACGTCCACAATTAAGGCTTCGGCCGCCAGCCGTTCTGTTACTGAAATCGTGTCTTCTTCGAATAAGTCGTTAGACATACACCGGCCCGCCCAGAAGCGCTTCAAGTTCGGCTTCTATGGCTGGAATGTCAATCTCATCAGGGTGTTTGCGTGCCGCAATTGCTGTCTCGGCACGGCGTTGCGCGGCCGCCGACATCTGTCCGGCGGCTTCGGCAACTGCGACGCGGTCTTCAAAGGTGTCGTTACAATGCAAAACAACATCGCAACCGGCCGCAATGGCTGCCTTTGATCGCTCTGCCAAAGAGCCTGACAGGGCTTTCATTGAAATGTCATCCGTCATCAAAAGCCCATCAAAGCCAATCGTTTCGCGGATATGGTGGATCATCACCGGTGATAAAGTAGACGGCTTGTCATCCAACTGAGAGAACACCAAATGCGCGGTCATGCCCATAGGGCAATCTGCCAACTTGGAAAACGGAACAAAATCACTGGATCTGAGCGTATCTAACGACACGTCAACAGTTGGTAAATCGAAATGGGTATCCACGTGGCTGCGACCATGTCCGGGGATGTGTTTCATCACCGGTAAAACACCACCATCCATCAAGCCTGCGACTGTTGCACCACCGATTTCTGCGATCTTTTCAGGGACCGACCCGTAACAACGGTTGTGCAGGAAGGGGTGTGTTTCTGGCCCAGCGATATCCAACGTTGGAATACAGTTGCTGTCGACACCCACTGCGCGCAATTCATCTGCCATCAGACGCGCGCGCAGATACATCGCCCTTGCAGGATCCGATGCGTTGCTGACGTGATCCAAGGGGGATTTCCACTGACGCCAAAAGGGGCTGCGCAAACGTTGCACGCGCCCACCCTCTTGATCGACAGTGATTACACAATCGCGCCCAACGGCGTCCCGGAATTCTGCACATAAAGCACGCACTTGGTCCGGGGATTCGATATGGCGCGCAAACAAAATGAACCCAAACGGGTTCATTTCGCGATACAAAGCTTTTTCATTAGAGGTGAGGCGCGGACCGTCAGACGACAGAATACACGCCCCGAATGGGATCATCGCGTAACCACAGGAATGCAGTCGCCACCCTCAGCAATTAATGCAGAACAGAAGCGACGCGCATCACCCAGATCCGTAAACCCGTGTGCGCGAAGACGATAGAACGTGCGCCCACCCGACGATGCTTTTTGAACGACACGGGCTTTATCGGTCATCAAATCGCCAAACCGCCCAAAGGCTTTGTCCCACTCTGCTTTGGCCATCTCCGCCGTGTCATACGCGCCAAGCTGTGCAAGACGGGTTCCCGCATCCAAGGTTGCCGGATCAATGTCTTGTGCCGCGGCGGGAGGTGCTGTGCGCAGCGCCGCTGCAACAGCCACATCAACAGCCGATTGTGCTTGCTGTCTTTGAACAGAGATTTGTGACCGTTTCGGACGCAATTGTGGACGCAAGGATGTTTTGATACCTGGCGCGTTGCGCAGGCTTTCTACCAACTGCAACGTGGCTGCGTCTGTGCCAATGGCAGCAACTTGAATGACTTGCTCTGGTCCATCAGATTGCAGCGCGTCAAGTGGTTCGACACCGTCTGTTAGTGCCGCGACCAATGTTTCCATCGAACCGCTATCCGCGGCTTCCGCAATCTGGGCGGCCTCGATAACGACACTATCTTTGTCTTCGGGAACTTCGGTCACCACACGTTGATCAGCAATAGCCTGTTGCACGATCGCCACGGCTTGCTCGTCCAATGGCATATCTTCTTGCGTCAACTCTACAGGTTGGGGCGCCAGGATCAGACGATCTGCCGGGGCTTCTGCGCTACCATCAGCAGCAACCGCGTTGACTGCCAACCCCTGATGCTGCGCCAGTTCCCCACCTGGGGTATCTGGGCGAATGCGCATCTCGCCATCCGCTGAACGCACGACAGGAATTCCTGTAACATCGCGCATCATCAACTTATAGCCCCAGACACCAACGCCCAGAACCAAAGCAACAGACACCGCTGCCGCAACAAGGTTTGTGATTTTTAACAACTCGTTAGAGTGTGAAGTTTGTGCACCGTCCGCCGGATGCTGAAAGACCGGCGCAGCGCCGGAATCGACATAAGTCTCGTAAGCCATGTTTTGCCTCATTAGCCCGCCGCGCTCTGACGTCGCGTGTCGGTTTTTAACTGCTCTGACCTGACCTATGGCACGTTTTTGTCAACGCATCTCGTTGGCAGGCTCTACCCCCAAGATACCTAAACCCGCAGCAATTACAACGGAAACGGCACGCGTGAGTGCAATTTTCGGCAAACTTGCGGCTTCGCTGTCTTGCAAGAAGCGCAATTCGGGATGGTCATTGCCTTTATTCCACAGACCGTGGAAGTCCCCGGCAAGCTCATACAGATAGAATGCGATCCGGTGCGGCTCATTGGCGTCGGCCGCCGCTTCAACCAAACGTGGCCATTCAGCGATCTTGCGGATCAAGGCCAATTCAGAGACATCCGTTAACCCAGACAGGTCCTGCGCTTTCAGAATATCATCTGTTGCGTTCCATCCTTGCTCACCTGCTTTTCGCAAAACCGAAGACACGCGGGCATGGGCATATTGCACATAAAAAACAGGGTTATCACGACTTTGCTCTAACACTTTGTCGAAATCAAAGTCCAACGGCGCGTCATTCTTGCGCGTCAACATATGAAACCGGGTCACATCAGACCCAACTTCATCCACCACGTCACGCAAGGTCACAAAGGTCCCTGCCCGTTTGGACATCTTGAACGGCTCGCCATTCTTATAAAGCTTCACCAATTGCGTCAGTTTCACATCCAGCGGAGTTTGCCCGTCCGACAGTGCCGAAACCGCGGCTTTCATCCGTTTGACATACCCCCCATGATCCGCACCAAACACATCGATCAGCGCATCAAAACCGCGCTGTACCTTGTCATAATGATACGCAATATCTGGCGCAAAATAGGTCCAAGCCCCATCAGACTTCATGACAGGGCGGTCCACATCATCCCCATGCTCTGTTGATTTAAACAAAGTCTGCTCACGGGGTTCCCAATCTTCGGGCTTTTTACCTTTGGGCGGCTCCAGCACACCTTCATAGATCAGACCCTTGCTGCGCAAATCATCCAATGCGGCTTCAATGCGCCCTGTCCCGTACAGTGACTTTTCGGAATAAAACACATCCATTTCGACGCCCAAAGACTTCAGATCAGCCCGGATCAGATCCATCATCGCTTCTGTTGCATAGTCACGGATCTCAGCCAGCCAAAACTGCTCGCCCTTGCCAACGAAAACATCACCAACTTTGTCTTTCAGCGCCTGACCAACCGGGATCAAATAGTCGCCCGGATATGTGCCATCTTCAAACGCAACTTCTTGGCCATGCGCTTCAAGATAGCGCAAATAAACAGACCGGGCGAGAACATCGACCTGCGCACCACCATCATTGATGTAATATTCGCGCGTCACATCGAACCCGGCAAAGTCCAGCAAAGATGCCAGCGCATCCCCAAACACAGCCCCCCGCGTGTGGCCCACATGCAAAGGCCCAGTAGGATTGGCAGAGACATATTCAACATTGACCCGACGCCCCTGCCCGGATGACGACCGCCCAAATCCAGTGCCCGTTGAAATCACGGTTCCAATCACAGCTTGCCAAACCGACGCGTCCAACCGCAGGTTCAAAAATCCGGGCCCTGCCACGTCTGCACTGACAACGCGCGTATCCTTCACCAACTCAGCCGCCAAAGCTTCTGCAATGTCGCGTGGCTTCATCTTGGCTGGCTTGGCCAAAACCATCGCTGCATTTGTCGCCATGTCCCCATGTGCTGCATCACGTGGCGGCTCCACGGTCACATGACGGGTCTCCAGCCCCACAGGCAAAACACCTGCGCCCTCCAAAGCAGTCAAAGCATTCAGGACCAAACCGCGGATATCAGCAAAAAGGTTCATGGATCATATCCCATCTAACGTTGGCGCGGGTGTACCAGCCAAACAGCGCAGGTCAACAACCCGCTTCTCTTTTCTTTTTGCCAAAAATATCCTGGGGTTTGGGGCAACGCCCCAAGACACGGCGCGCTTGCGCGCAAAAACATCCTGTGCCGCTGCAGGCGGCGCCTGTTTTCACGACCCTGCTACAAGGCGTGCATGTTCTTGCAATGCAAAACGGTCCGTCATCCCGGAAATGTAATCTGACACCAAACGTGCAAGCTGCACGTCGTCCGCCAAAACTGCCTCGACATCTCCTTGCCACCGTCTCGGCAGCAAGTCTGGCTCTGCCATAAACAGTGGAAACAGATCTTCGACCACACAGGTGACTTCGGCACGTTTTTTCATAACCGACGGCGCTCGGTACATACGCTCAAACAAGAACGCGCGAATTTGTTTCAAGGCCCGCCACACGTCAGGCGAAAACTGAATAACGGGGGCAGACAAGCCCCGCACATCTTCAACAGACCCAACGCCGCTATTGTGCAAAACGGCACGTGACGTGTCGATCACATCACTTACCATCACGCCAAACACGCGGCGTAACGCCTCGTGGCGGCGCCGATACGCGTCTAGACTCGGGTATCTTGAATCCACCTCCGCGTAAGCGTCCCCAATAATCGGCAGCTCTGCGATATCCGCTTCGGAAAACAACCCTGCCCGAAGACCATCATGCAAATCATGGTTATTGTACGCTATATCATCGGACAATGCCGCAACTTGCGCCTCGGCGCTGGCATACGTTCCCAGTTCCAGCGAGTGATCCGCATCATAGTCTTCCAATGCAAAGGGCAGTGTCCCAACGACCGGACCGTTGTGCTTTGCAATTCCTTCCAGACTTTCCCAAGTCAGGTTCAAACCATCGAAATCGGCATAGTGACGTTCCAGCGAGGTCACGATCTTAATGGCTTGGGCATTGTGATCAAACCCGCCAAATGGTGCCATCAAAGCAGCCAAAGCATCTTCGCCTGTATGCCCAAATGGCGTGTGGCCCAAGTCATGGGCCAAGGCCACAGCCTCGGTCAGCTCGGAATTCAGCCCCAACGCACCGGAAATTGTGCGCGCGACTTGCGCCACTTCAATGGTGTGTGTCAGGCGCGTGCGGTAGAAATCACCCTCATGTTCCACAAAAACCTGCGTCTTATGTTTCAGGCGGCGGAACGCGCTGCAATGAATGATGCGATCCCGGTCCCGTTGAAAACATGACCGATGTGCACTTTCATCTTCCAAAAACCGTCGTCCCCGCGACCGCGCGGGCTCGGACGCATATGCTGCCCTGTTCACTTGATTGCCTGCCTGTCTTGTCCCAAGTCCCAAGCCTTTCTATATAGAGAGCAAGCAACCATGGAAACCATGTGAACACGCAATGAATGTACCCCCAACAGTGACCCCGCGCGCGTTTGAGCGTCTGAGCGAAATTGGTGCCGCCTCTCAGGGGCAAGCGTTGCGTGTCGCTGTCGAGGGCGGCGGATGTTCTGGCTTTCAATATGAAATCGCGTTGGACACCCCCAAGGACGATGATCTGGTGTTGGAAAGCAATGGCGAAAAGGTTCTGATTGATGATGTTTCCCTGCCGTTTCTTGCAGGGGCCACAATCGACTTTTCAGAAGAACTGATTGGGGCGCGATTTATCATCGACAACCCCAATGCAACGTCCTCGTGCGGATGCGGGACGTCCTTTTCGATGTGATCACTCACACCATCTGTGGCTGAGACACCCGCGCAAAGCGTTCAAAAAATTCGTCAAATTGCGAAGAACTTGTTTCTGCGGCCTCCAGAAGTTGGCACCCTTCGGCGTCCATCTGCCCCATCACCAAGGGGCGCATGGAACTCCAATCTGCATTGCGTTCTTCGGAAATGACTTGACCCAATGCGCGCAATGGCTGCGCGGGTGGCGGTGCCAAATCAATGCGCGCGGGCCCTGGGGCCAGAACAAGTGTAAACGCATCGCGCCCGCAAACCCCGGCCATCCAATTCGTCACAAGATAAGCGTGATAGTCATCGTGAACCGTGCCGTGCAAAACCTCTTCGGCGCACGCTGATCGCATAGCCGCCATAACAGCGCCACGCCAGATCGCACTTGGCGATTGGCCTGCATAAACCAAGGCAACGCACACTTCCGCCAGAAGATCATAGTTCTGATCCAGATAAGCCAGCAAACCTGCGAAATGAAGACTTTCGATCGCCGCAGCACCCAAATCTGGATCCCGTGTCCCGTATTCTGACAAATAGAATACGATATGTGTCAGCTCGTATGCTGCTTTTTTGTTGGGGATCGCAAAAGTGTCTGAGCGCGACAAGAACTGGTGCA
>CALHST010000202.1 GCA_938038825.1 uncultured Paracoccaceae bacterium
TCGCAGTCTCCAGATCCCTTGATTTGGGATTTCCGCGCCCTCGTTGGCACCAATTTGGTTAACGGCGCGGATATTTCCCCTTACGCCACTGCGTTTCGCCCCTAGGGTGAGCGCGGATATTCAAGGGAGAGTTGATATGAACAAACAAGTTGCTGAATTCATCGGCACGTTCACCTTAGTGCTGCTTGGTTGCGGCGCAGCTGTTATTGCAGGTGGAGACATTGGCCTGACGGGGATTAGCTTTGCGTTTGGTTTGGCGTTAATCGGTATGGCCTATGGCATCGGATCGGTGTCCGGGTGCCACATTAACCCAGCGGTCTCGCTTGGCATGGTTGCTGCAGGTCGTATGGAGATGCCCGAAGCGATCAAATATATTATTGCTCAAGTGGCCGGCGCAATTGTGGCCGCACTTGTATTGTTGCTGATTGCCAATGGTAAGGCTGACTACACAGTCGCGGAAAACGGTCTTGGCCAAAATGGTTGGGGCGAAGGGTATCTTGGCGAATACGGAATATTTTCTGCATTCCTTTTTGAAGTGATCGCCACGTTCTTGTTTATGGTTGTCATTCTTGGCGCAACTGGTGCCGGTGCTCCGGCCGCGATTGCGGGCCTTGCCATTGGTTTGGCGCTTGTTGTTATTCACCTGGTCGGCATCAATGTGACCGGCGTGTCCGTGAACCCCGCGCGCTCTATTGGGCCCGCTTTGTTCTCTGGCTGGTGGTCTATTGTCCAATTGCCGCTGTTCATTATTGCGCCGGTGCTTGGTGCCGTTGGTGCTGGCCTTTTGTTCAAATCTGGCATGCTGGATGCACCCGCTGCCGAAAGCGATGCGTCTGGTGACGATGCTGCATTGCGCGCGGAACGGGATGCGTTGAAGAAAGAACGCGATCAGTTGTCGGCTGATTTGGATGCGTGCCGCTCCGCCTCTAAGGTTGCTGCATCGACTCCACCTGCGGCTGCTGCAGCAGCGCCTGTTGCCGCCGCACCTGCCGCAGCATTCACGGGCGTGGCCTCTAAACCGGAAGGTTTGTCAGGGCCACGTGGTGGCGTTGCGGATGACCTAAAGGAAATTAATGGTGTTGGCCCTGCGATGGAAAAACTTCTGCATAGCTTGGGATATTACCACTTTGATCAGATCGCGGATTGGCAGCCATCCGAAGTGGCATGGGTCGATGACAATCTCGAAGGCTTCAAAGGTCGCGCGACCCGTGACAACTGGATCGCACAAGCAAAAACACTGGCTGGCAAAGCGTAAACCCACGCATTCGGATTGTCCCAACCCGGATTGATCCGAAACAGCCTGTCACAACTAAGAACCAGTCTTTCGTTCCGTGAAGGGCTGGTTTTTTCATGCCCAAGAATCAGATCAGGCAGATTTATCTTTTGCCTTTTTGCCAGTTTTCTGTGGCGATGCGCCTTTTTGACCTGCGGCACCATTCAACGATTGGTACCAGGCTGGCTGTTGCACCGGATTTGCGCCAGCGCGTTTTGTCTTAGGTTTCTTGGATTTCGGCATGGGGTATCCTTTCCGGATGTCAGCCCCACATAGACCGGGCGCGCAAGAATTGACACCGCCCAAATGCACAGAGCCCAGCCGGCTTATGTGCCGTGATGATGCAAGAGGGCTGTCGCCTTAGTCGTCTCGTCCCGGCTCATTCGGATCACAGGAAAACACCGCGATTTTGTTGCCTTGCGGATCGCGCAGATAACTCACGTAAAAATCTGCGCCATAAGATTCACGGAAACCGGGCTGGCCTTCATCAACGCCCCCCGCGGCCAGTGCTGCTGCATGCAAATCGCGAACCTGCTGCTGATTGCGCGCCTCAAAGGCAACCATACTGCCATTCCCGGCAGACGCTGGACGCCCATCAAAGGTAGGCTTTACGTAAAAATCCGGCAACGTCGGGTGCTGATCTGGCTGCACTGGTAATGCAAAGCTCAAACCCTCTGGCCCTTCTGTAAGCCCATACCCCAAGGCCGGAAGAAACGCCGTGTAAAACTGCTTTGCGCGGGCGATGTCATCCACCCCAACTGTGACATACGCAATCATCCTGCACGCTCCTTCTGGTGAGTTTGGTTATGAACGCTAAGCTAACATACCTTGAGCCCAATTCGGCGAAAATCGGTTCTAGCAAACCTGTAAGGATATGATGACCCGGAGTTTCAAGAATGCGGCGCGCGGTCTCATAACCCAACCCCGACGTAATTCCGGTGATTCATAGGACACGTCGTTTGGTCATCGTGCCACATCTTTTATATCCGCCAATTGGCTGAAAATACTGTTGAACAACGCGTCTGACATGGTGAAACCCAAAGGCATAACTTTACCCTTTTTGACAAAGCCACCGGATGGAATGTCGGTCCGGGTCATTGCGTTCCAAATGTGTTCTGCGCACAATACTGGGTACAACGGCAAAACCAGGCCGATAGGCGCCAAGGCGTTGTCCTCAAAGTGAATCTCGTTGTTCTAGTCTGAGTACTTAGGTTCAGCCAAAAGAACTTCCGCATTGTTTAACAATATATCAAGCGTCGGCAACGCTGCCGTGATCTCTTCGCACGCGCGCACGATCTGATGCATGCGACAGATCTGCCACAAAAACCTGCCGAATTCGGCTTGCCAGATCTCCCATTTGGGAAAGGCGGTCTCGGGATTGCACGATAATCGGTACGTCATGTCCATCCGCAATTGCGCGTCTTACGACTTCCAACCCGATGCCGGTTTGCCTATCTGACCTGTCAGGATCTGTGGAATACCCCAGCGGCATAGGCCAACGACTTACGCCACGCGCAATAAAGTGACCGCAACGTACGACGCGTCGATCTTACGCAGACAAAATAAACCAACGCAGCAGCGGCCAAAGTTGGCTTTGTACACAGTGAAAAGTGTGGTTTACCGGCGGCGGTCGCGACGCGCGCTCATGGGCTGAAAGGCCACACCAACATGCGCTTCGCAATAGGGTTTGCCCTGCTGCACAGGCAGGCCGCAGAACCAAAAGTCTTCGGTCGCGGGATCGCCCACAGGCCATTTGCAGGTCCGCTCTGTCAATTCCATCAACTTCAGCTTTTTGGCCTTTTTCTCAACTTCGTTGACTTTGGCCAAGGCTTCCGGGCTGATT
>CALHST010000203.1 GCA_938038825.1 uncultured Paracoccaceae bacterium
CCCCAACCCAGCCCAAATGTTGTCGCGCCCGTTAGCAATTGACTATCGACGTCATTGCGCGTGGGCCAAGAAAACGTTTCTGCGAAGATCGGGGTGCTGCGGCGACGCAGCAAGGCATATCCGGGCAAAGTGACCGCAATCGCCCCCCCCATCACAAAGGCAAGCGACGGATCCCACGTGCCTGCAATGTCCAGGAAATTCAGAACTTTGGCGGGATCCGCCATGCCCGAAATGACAAGACCTAATCCAAAGATCAGTCCAGCGATGAAACCTGCTGCATTCATCTTCCCGCCCCCTATATCACGTGCCGGGTGACAAAGACCGTAATGGCCGCCACTGACATAAATGTGGCCGTCGCGACAAGGGAACGCCCGCTCAGCCGTGACAAGCCGCAAACCCCGTGGCCAGATGTACATCCATTGCCAAAGACAGATCCGTATCCGACCAAAACCCCTGCGACAGCCATCAATGGCAGGTTGCTGGACACAGTCTGTGCGGGTGTTCCGGCAAACATGGTGTACAGAAGCGGTGCCAATAACAGACCAGCAACGAAGAACAAACCGGGACGCTCTGATGCTCCGCCCAAGCGACCAGAAAGCAAACGGGATGTGATCCCGCTGACGCCTGCGATTTTGCCGTTCGACGCCATCAAAATAACAGCCGATAAGCCGATCATGGCACCCCCTAAAGCGGATGCAAGTGGTGTGAAGTCCGTCATCTAAGTTCCCCTAAGTCACGCCGATTTTTAAGGGACGCTAATTCGCCGCAAGGATCTATGCAATGCGCACAATTTGTCTAACTTTTGGGTTCATCCACAACTTATTGCGGTTATCCCCAAATAAAGGGTTGCCAGAAAGCGGTGGCTCAAGCACCATCAAGGGGCAGGCACGGAGGTTCACTCCGGTTTGAGCGAGCAGGCAAGTCAGGCGTCCGGGGGGATGCTGCAGTCCCCCACGGCCGACCGGCAAATAAGAGGTGGCGACATGGCCCTTTCCGAACATCACTTGGAAGACGACATTCACCCAATCGATATCGTAGAACATTTGGCAAACCACCATGAGTGGGATTTTGATCGGATTGGTGACGATCAGATCGCCATGGCAGTGGAAGGGCAATGGCGCACCTATTCCCTGACATTGGCCTGGTCGAGCTTTGATGAAACGTTGCGCATGGTGTGTACGTTCGAACTGGAACCGCCAACCGCAAAACTGCCAGAGCTTTATGCGTTGTTGAATTTGGTGAATGACCAATGCTGGGCCGGGGCGTTTACCTATTGGGCGGAACAAAAGCTGATGGTGTATCGCTATGGTTTGGTTTTGGCAGGCGGGCAGGTCGCGTCGGCGGATCAGATCGACACCATGATCGGGGCCGCTGTGATGAGCGCAGAGCGGTATTACCCGGCCTTGCAGATGCTGATTTGGGGTGACAACAGTCCGGAAAAGGCAATGCAAATTGCCATTGCCGAGGCATATGGCCGAGCCTGAGCGCGATTTGGCAAAGTCGGGGTGAGGGGCCAGCCCCTCACACTCCCCGGAGTATTTTGCGAACAATGAAGAGACACAGAGGGCGCGGTTGAGCAGGCTGCGCCATTTTTGTGCGGATTGGGATTTTAACTGGTTGGTGATTGGTTTTAAATGCGCAAGAAGCGAGGGGGCAAACATGGATTTTTCTGAGATCGAACGCCATGGCTTGGTGTTGCTGGGTTGCGGTAAGATGGGATCTGCCATGCTGGCAGGTTGGTTGCGCGAAGGGTTGGCCCCGAAATCTGTGTGGGTTCAGGATCCTTATCCATCGGAATGGGTGATGGCCCAAGGGGTCCGAGTGAACGATGTCTTGCCGAATGCGCCTGCGGTGGTTTTGGTGGCAGTCAAACCCCAGATGATGGCCGAGGCCTTGCCAGTTTTGCAGGGGTTTGGGAATGGCCAGACCGTGTTCTTGTCAGTGGCCGCGGGAACGGCCATTGGCACCTATGAACAGATGCTGGGTGATAAGACCCCAGTGATCCGCGCGATGCCGAATACACCCGCTGCCATTGGTCAGGGGATCACAGCCATCATTGGAAATGGGTCCGCGACGGGGGCTGATCTTGATATGGCCGAAGGGTTGTTGACCGCGATTGGGCAGGTCGTGCGCTTGGATGACGAAGGGCAAATGGATGCGGTGACCGGCGTGTCCGGCTCTGGGCCAGCCTATGTGTTCCACTTGGTGGAAACTTTGGCGGCAGCGGGCGTCGCGCAGGGCTTGCCGGACACATTGGCGATGCAATTGGCCAAGGCCACTGTTGCTGGGGCAGGGGCTTTAGCGCTTACTGCACAGGAAACTCCGTCGCAATTGCGTGTCAACGTGACCTCACCCAATGGCACCACGCAGGCGGGGCTTGAGGTGTTGATGAATACAACAGACGGTCTGCAGCCTTTGATCCGGGCCACAGTGGCGGCAGCAACCGATCGATCCAAGGCGTTGGCCAATGGCTGAAATCACATTCGATGACTTTTTGGCTGTGGATATTCGGGCCGGACGGATTGTGCGGGCGGAACCTTTTCCCGAGGCCCGTAAACCAGCCATCAAGTTGTGGATAGATTTTGGTCCCGAGATTGGGGAACGGAAATCCTCGGCCCAGATCACCGTTCTCTATACGCCCGAGACATTGGTTGGCACTATGGTCATGGGGGTGGTGAACTTTCCACCCCGCCAGATTGGGCCGTTTATGTCAGAGGTTCTGGTGTTGGGATATGAAGATGCAGAAGGGGCCATTGTGTTGGCCCGCCCCGATAAAGAGGTGCCCGTTGGGGCCCGCATGTGCTGATGCCCAGGATTTTCATAACCCGCCCGTTGCCTGACGTTGTGCTGGAAAAGGCGCGTGCGCATTTCAGTGATGTTGTGGTGCGTCAAGAAACATCTCCGTTAAGCGGGGACGAGCTGCGCGATGCATTGCGCGACTATGATGGCATACTGCCCACATTGGGGGATTTGTTCACCGCCGAGGTCTTTGCAGACGTTGCGAACCCACGGGCCAAAGTGCTGGCCAATTTCGGTGTGGGCTACAACCATATCAATACGAGCGCGGCGAAGGCCAAGGGCATAGCGGTTTCCAACACGCCCGGAGCGGTCACCGATGCGACTGCCGATATTGCATTGACGCTGATGCTGATGACAGCGCGCCGCGCTGGCGAGGGTGAACGGATGCTGCGCAGCCAATCTTGGGCTGGATGGCACCCGACGCAATTGTTGGGGCTGCATTTGAGTGGCAAAACTGTGGGCATCATCGGGATGGGCCGGATTGGCCAGGCAATTGGGCGGCGCTGCCATTTTGGCTTTGGGATGGACGTACACTATGTGAACCGATCGACCAAAACCCTGGATTTCCCCGCGACCCAAGTGGCCGATATGGCCACGCTCGCGGGGCAAGTTGACGTTGTGGTTGTGGCGGTGCCCGGCGGCGCTGCGACCCATCATTTGATTGATGCCTCTGTCTTTGCGGCCATGCAGCCGCATGCGATCTTCGTGAATATAGCGCGCGGGGATGTCGTTGACGAAACCGCATTAATCGCGGCGTTGCAGGCTGGGCACCTGGCTGGGGCTGGTTTGGATGTCTATGAGTTCGAACCCAAAGTGCCCGACGCCTTAATGGCGATGGAAAACGTGACGTTGTTGCCGCATCTGGGCACTGCGGCTTTGGACGTGCGGGTGGATATGGGGCTTATGGCCGTTGAAAATTTGCGTGCGTTCTTCGACGAAGACCCCTTGCCAAACGCGGTTTAAACGCCATCCCCGACAGCAGCGCGCCAATGGCGACGACACAAGGACACATAAGTTTCGTTTCCGCCAACCTGCACCTGCGCCCCTTCCTTTAGGGCCTGACCATCTGGCCCCTGCCGCACAACCATTGTTGCTTTTTTGCCGCAATGACAAATGGTGCGCACTTCGCGCATTTCATCGGCCAGCGCCAAAAGCGTTGCAGAACCGGGGAAAAGTTCGCCCAGAAAATCCACGCGCAACCCGTAACACATGATGGGCACATCCAAGTCGTCCACAGCGCGCGCCAGTTGCCACACTTGATCGGATGTCAAAAACTGTGCTTCATCAACAAACACGCAGGCCACTTTCGATTGGGCCATGCGATCTTGGATCTTGGCGAACATATCTGTGTCTGAATCAAACGTGTCCGCATCGGACCCAATGCCAATGCGTGACGCGATGCGCCCAGTACCGGCACGTTTATCGAAACCTGCGATCAGAAGATATGGTTCCATCCCACGTTCGCGATAATTGTGCGCCGCTTGCAGCAAAACAGTCGATTTGCCTGCGTTCATGGTGGAATAGTGAAAGTATAACTTGGCCATAACTGGCATCTAGCCCAACCAACAATCGCCTCTCAAGAGGCCTGGGCGGATAAATTGGTATCAAGGTGGGATAGTTCGTGAGTGACCTGCCCAGAACACGGATAAGCAGCCCTCTCCTCCCCTCCCTTTGAACGCAAAGACGTGTCTTACTGCGGAAAAACCGCTGGGGATGAAAGACACGTCCCACTCGTTACGCCGCCGGGTCCAATACGCGTCTAACTTACGCGCGCCTGATCCAGAAGAAGTTGGATCGGACCCCACCTTGATACATTTGCTCAAATCGAGCATTTCTATGAACTTGTTAAATACACCAGAAGATCTGGTTGCTAGATAGATGACACTTGCGCCGACTTGTAATAATGGGAAAAGATCACGGCACTTCCCCGTTGCGGGGCGGGCGGGACAAAGGGGCAAAACCATATGACGATTTCGGCGATGGGCAGTTATCTGAAAAAACACACCGAAGCCTTGGTGAAAGATGTCGGCGTGGAACCTGCATGTGACATCACGGGCAAGTCCAAAGCAACGCTGGGCCGGTATTATTCCGACAACCCCGAACATGCGGACCGCTTCATGCCCGTGGATGCAGTGGCCCGTCTGGAAGACGAAGCAAGCTATCCCCACGTTACAGCGGCCTTGGCGGAACTGAAGGGGATCACCCTGTCCTTTGATGACCGCAAACCCAATTCAGAACGCACCGGCGGGGTGAATGCTGACGTGATTGCCCTAAGCCAACGCTTTGCAATGTTGATGAGCGAATATCAGCAATCCATAGAAGACGGTGTTATTTCGGTGAACGAAGCCAAACGCCTGTTGAAAGAAACAGTTTTGCTGCAGCAAGTTTTGATCGACATGAAATTGCACCTTGAAGATGAACACAGCTGACGATGATCTGCCGGCGCTGATTGCCAACGCGCTGCCGCAAATTGATCACGCTGCGCTTGCTGGTCCGAATGATCCTGGGCATGCGCCGCGCATTCTGTTGTTGTATGGCTCCTTGCGCGGCGAAAGCTTTTCGCGACGCGCCGTCGAAGAATCCGCCCGCATCTTGCGCTATCTCGGGTGCGAAACCCGCATTTATGATCCCCATGGACTGCCGTTGGTGGATGAGGACGGGGTGGATGACACCCATCCCAAAGTGTCCGAACTGCGCGACGCCGCCATTTGGTCCGAAGGAATGGTCTGGTCCAGCCCCGAACGCCATGGGGCCATGACGGGTGTTATGAAAACGCAAATTGACTGGCTGCCTTTGTCCGTGCAAGGCGGCATTCGCCCGACCCAAGGCAAGACACTGGCGATCATGCAGGTCTCGGGTGGCTCGCAAAGTTTTAATGCCGTGAACCAGATGCGCATTCTGGGCCGTTGGATGCGGATGGTGACGATCCCGAACCAATCCAGTATTCCCAAAGCATGGCTGGAATTCCAAAAGGGTCGCTTGCCCGCAGGGCCATTTTACGCGCGCGTGGTCGATGTCATGGAAGAACTGGTAAAGTTCACCGTGATGACCCGCAGTCGCAAAGATTACTTGGTGGATCGCTATTCCGAACGCCTTGAAAGCCCCGAGGACGTGCACAAACGTGTGTCCACAAAAGACACATAGTCTGGATCAGCTGACCAAGATTGTTCGCAGAACGCACTGATATTGACACTGTTTATCGTCGCCATTGTGTTACCTGCAGTCTTTTTGGCGCGCTTTGCAGGTTCGAATGTGTTGAAGCGCGTTGGTGCGCGCGACAACTATGGGCTGAGTTCCCTCAATCCTTGATACAGCTAAGGCAGTCTATATGAGCATTTCAGACCAATCCCCGATTCAAACACCCTTTCATGCCAAAAGCACGGCCGCCGAAGTTCTGGCGGACATCGACCTGACTGGTAAAACTGCAATTGTAACCGGTGGGTATAGCGGCATTGGATTGGAAACCGTCCGTGCGATGGCCGCGAAAGGCGCGACTGTTGTTGTTCCAGTGCGTTCGCCGGCAAAAGCAGCCGAGGCGCTGGCGGGGGTTGACGGGGACGTACGCAGTGCGCCGATGGACCTTGGGGATCTGGCATCTGTCCGTCAATTCACCGAAACGATGGCAGATACGCTTCCTGCGTTGGATTTTTTGATCAACAATGCGGGCATTATGGCATGCCCCGAAACCCGCGTGGGCCCCGGCTGGGAATCTCAATTCGGAATTTGCCATATGGGCCATTTCGCGTTGTCCACGCAGCTTATGCCACTTCTGAGTAAAGCAGACAGCCCGCGGGTCGTTGCGCTGTCGTCAGCGGGTCACAAAATTTCCGGGATCCGTTGGGATGACATTCAATATGAATCCGAAGCCTATGATAAGTGGCAGGCATACGGCCAAGCCAAATCTGCCAATGCTCTGTTTGCGAACGGGATGGCCCGGCGACTCAAAAGTGATGGTGGTCACGCATTTGCTGTGCACCCCGGCGGCATCTTCACACCACTGCAACGCCATTTACCAAAGGAAGAGATGATCGCACTTGGCTGGCTTGGCGAAGATGGCGAGCCATCAGAGCTGGCAAAACAAGGCTTCAAAACGCCGGAACAAGGCTGCTCCACAACGCTTTGGGCTGCGACGTCGCCAAGTTTGGATGGGGTGGCTGGTGTCTATTGCGAGGATTGCAATATCGCCGCGGTCACAGATCCCGCCAGCCCCACGGCCCAATATTTTGGTGTCGAGGCGTATGCATGCGATGATGAACAAGCGGAACTTTTGTGGTCGCACAGCGAAAAGCTGCTTGCGCAGGCGTGATGGAACGATGGGGGTCAAAGGCATGTGTCTTTGACCCTCAGGTCATGACCCGAACCAACATTCGGACAGGCTGTTAAACGACCCAAAGACAAAAGCGCGGTGGGGCAAGCTGTTTGCAAACGTTGTCAGGCCAAAGGCCAAGCGCTGGTGAGTCCGCCCAATTGTCCATTCACGGTGTTCAAAGCGGCATTGACTTAACTGTCAGACCCCGGTGAACTGGTCATCAAAGCGATGTAAGATCTCCAGCTCTGAACCCTAGGATGCCTGATGAAATTTACTGCCGCCCATTGGGGCAGCTATCAGTTCAAGGATGGCGACCCAGATCTGACACCTCTTGCGGGCGACCCTGCGCCGTCGCGCGTGGGTCGGGGTTGGGTGTCTGCAGCGCGCAATCGCGACGCGCGTGTGTTGAACCCGGTGGCCCGCAAAGGCTGGCTTGCTGGCGACAAGGGTGCGGCACGATGCGACGATAGCTTTGTGGAAATCAGCTGGGATCGGGCCCTTGATTTGGCCGCAGCCGAACTTGACCGCGTGCGCCAATCCTTTGGGAACGCTGCGATTTTTGGCGGCTCTTACGGCTGGTCCAGTGCAGGACGATTTCACCACGCACAAAGCCAGATGCGTCGCATGTTGGCGCTGTCGGGGGGCTACACATCATCGCGTGAAACCTATTCACACGCAGCAGCCGAAGTTCTGTTCCCGCATATCCTTGGCACATCGAACCGCGCTTTTCAGGACGACATGACGTCCATGCCGTTGGTGACCGAACATTGCGAACTGATGCTGGCATTTGGTGGAATTTCTGCGCGCACTGGGCAAATCACCTCGGCAGGGACGTCTGTTCACGAGGTCGGACCTTGGATCAACGCGTTAAAGGACGCTGGCGTGCGGGTCGTTACGATTGCGCCGGAACGTGGCGAGGCACTGGGCGATTGGGTTGCCATCCGACCCGGAACCGATACCGCGTTTATCCTTGCTTTGATTCACGAGATTGTCCGTCTGGGCCGCGAAGACCAAAACTTTCTGGCGCGGTGCACCAGCGGGTGGTCCCAGTTTAAACGCTATGTCCTTGGTGACAGTGACGGCATCCCAAAGACGCCGGATTGGGCTGCAAAGATCTGCGATCTGCCGGCATCCAGAATTGCGAAACTGGCCGAAACACTGACTGAAAAACGGGTCATGGTGTCTATGGCATGGGGTATGCAGCGTGCGGATCATGGGGAACAAACCATTTGGGCGGGCATGGCCCTCGCCTGTGTTCTTGGACAAATTGGGCAACCCGGAACAGGCTACGCATTTGGCTATGGCTCGACCACACCCGTTGGGCGCGGCGTTCGTTTGATCCCGTGGCCGTCCTTTCCCAAAGTGCCCAACGCGATTAAGGATTTCATCCCTGTCGCCCGGATTACAGATGCGCTGCTGCACCCCAGTGAACCCTATGCCTATAATGGGCAGACGCGACATTATCCTGATTTGCGGCTGGTCTGGTGGACGGGGGGCAATCCCTTCCACCATCACCAAGACCTGTTCCGTCTGCAAAAGGCCTGGTGCCGCCCGGAAACCGTGATCGTAAACGAACATAACTGGACGGCCACGGCCCGCCGCGCGGACCTTGTCTTGCCCGCAACCATGTCGTTGGAACGCGACGATATCATGATGAACCGCCGTGACCCGACACTGCTGTTCATGAGCAAAATGTTTGACCCCGTGGGGCAAGCACGTGATGACTTTGCGATCTTTACAGAGATCTCAGACCGCCTTGGGTTTCGCGATGCTTTCACAGAAGGGCGCGATACCGAAGGATGGCTGCGCCACTTGTGGGCGCAGTCGGAAAATGTGGCCAAAGATCATGGAATTGCATTGCCCAGTTTCGATGACTTCCGCGCCGTGGGTCGATTTGATGTACAGGACTCGGTGGATACCAGGGTCGCGTTTCAAGACTTTGTCGCGGCACCGGATAGCAATCCACTTTCGTCAGAAAGCGGCAAGCTCACCCTGTTCAATGAAACGATCGCGGCTATGGACTTGCACAACTGCCCCGGCCATCCGACATGGTTGCCCCCGGTTGAAGGGGGTGTGCTGAAACCGGGTGAGTTCCACCTGATTTCCGGGCAACCCGACACCCGGCTTCATGGGCAAAATGATATGGGTGCCGAATCGCTGGCCTCCAAAATTCAGGGGCGCGAAGTTTGCACGCTTCATCCCGATGCCGCCGACGCTTTGAACGTTCATGACGGCGATCTGATCAAGCTTAGCAGCCCTCGCGGGGCCTGTCTTTGTGCTGTGCGGGTCAGCGAACTGATGCGGGCCGATTGCATATCCTTGCCGACTGGTGCGTGGTTTGATCCACAAGACGTGAATGGCGAGATGATTGACGTTCATGGCAACCCAAACGCACTGACCCGCGATAAGGGGTGCTCTGACCTGAGCCAAGGAAACATTGCACACAGCTGCGTCGTGCGTGCGGAAAAATGGACCGGGCCAATGCCGCCCCTGCGGGTGACCCGTCCCCCGGTGATCAAAACGTGACTGTCGGACGACCGTGACGCTTGAACGTGGCGTTTGCGTTTGCGCATCTGCTCCCATACGGTTCCGAGGCCCCCTTCCTGACATTTGGGACTCGTTTCACAATGACTGACAATGCTTTTGATCCTGCCAAGGATGGCGCCCAGACGGATTTTTCAAAGTCCATGTCTTATGGGGATTATTTGCGCATCGACACGGTGTTGTCCCAACAGCACTGCCTGTCTGATGCCCATGACGAAATGTTGTTTATCATCCAGCACCAAACATCCGAATTGTGGATGAAGCAGGCCCTGCATGAATTGTCTGCCGCTCGTTTGGCTTTGCAAGAAAACCGCATGCCCGCCATGTTCAAAATGCTGGCCCGTGTGTCGCGGATTTTTGAGCAGTTGAACAACGCGTGGGATGTGCTGCGCACCATGACCCCGGCGGATTACACTACCTTCCGCGAGGCGTTAGGCCCCTCATCTGGCTTTCAATCTTATCAATACCGCCAGATCGAATACATCTTGGGCAATCGAAACCGCAATATGCTGGGCCCCCATGCGCATGTGCTCGACATACATCAGATGTTAACCGATGAATTGGCGCGCCCCAGTTTTTACGATGAAGTGGTTGCCAAGCTGTTTCTTACGTTGGATGGCACTTTGGATCACATGCCGACGCTGCAACGGGATACACCGCATGAACCACATCCGGACATCCAAGCGCGCTGGAAGCAAGTCTATGAAGACATTGATACCCATTGGACACTGTATGAACTGGGCGAAAAACTGATGGACCTGGAAGATTACTTCCGCCGCTGGCGCTTCAACCACGTGACCACCGTAGAACGGGTGATTGGCTTTAAACGCGGAACTGGCGGAACGTCTGGAGTGCACTATTTGCGCAAGATGCTAGAAGTCGAACTGTTCCCGGAATTATGGAACGTACGGGGGGAGTTATAAGCCATGTCGTTGCCCAAAAAAGAGTGTTTCGAACTGCCAGAAGGCGTCATCTATCTGGATGGTAACTCACTGGGCCCTTTACCCAAAGGCGCCGCCGCGCGCGCCGGTGAGGTGATTACTGACGAATGGGGCGGCCAACTGATCCGGGCATGGAATTCTGCCGGGTGGATGGCGGCCCCGCAACGCATTGGGGATCGTGTGGCCCCGTTGATTGGCGCGGCTCCGGGCACATTGGCGATGGGGGATACCCTGTCGATCAAAGTCTTTCAGGCATTGGATGCGGCACTGAAAATGCGCCCGGATCGCAAGGTGATCTTGTCGGACAACGGCAATTTCCCATCTGATCTTTATATGGCCCAAGGTCTGATCCGCACGATCGGCAAAGACTATGAACTGAAGACCCCGGCGCCGGAAGACGTGATCAACCATATCACCGATGATGTGGCGGTGGTGATGCTGACCCATGTTGATTACCGATCTGGTCGGATGCACGACATGGCGGCAATCACACAGGCGGTACATGCAGCAGGTGCTGTTATGATCTGGGATCTGGCCCACAGTGCGGGCGCAGTTCCTGTAGACGTGACGGGGTGCAATACAGAATTTGCCGTGGGGTGTACCTATAAATACCTGAATGGCGGGCCCGGCGCGCCTGCCTTCATTTATGCCCGCCCTGACATCGTGGACAGCATCGAACCGGCCTTGTCCGGTTGGTTGGGCCACGACGCCCCCTTCGCGATGGAGCTTGATTATCGCCCCGCCATGAAAACAGAACGCCTGCGCGTCGGCACGCCATCTGTGGTGCAATTTGCACTGCTGGATATCGCGCTGAATGCATGGGATGGCGTGGACATGGCTGATCTGCGTGCGGCGTCAATTGATCTTAGTGAGTTGTTTATCGCAGAAATCGAAGCCAAGTGCCCCAGCGTGACGCTGGCCTCGCCCCGCGATCCGCATCAACGCGGCTCACAGGTGAGTGTGGCGTTCGAA
>CALHST010000204.1 GCA_938038825.1 uncultured Paracoccaceae bacterium
GGATCGAAAAACCCGTGGTGTTTGGGCAATCCTTTGGCGGTATGGTTGCGATGCATTATGGCGCGCGACACCCAAATGGTCCTTCGAAACTCATATTGTCATCTACAGCTGCGAAATTCCGCCTTGATGAGACTGCCAGAATGGCGCGCGAACTCGGCGGCACTCAGGCGGGTGAGGTCGCAGAGGCATTTTTCTCAATGCCCACGCTGGAAACTTACAAATCCTATTCCGAAGTATGTTTGCCACTTTACACCCAAGCAACGGAAACCGCGGGGGCCAATTTCAGAAACCGCGCCATCGAACGGCCAGAGGTGATGCTGCATTTCTTTCAAAACGAAATGAAACACATGGACATGCGAACAGGCATTGCGGCAATCACATGCCCAACATTGGTGTTGGGCGGCGCATTGGACCCTGTCACCCCGACGATCTGTTCGGAAGAGATTGCATCGGCCATTGGCGACAATGCCCGGCTTGAGATTTTTGAGGGCTGCGGTCACGGTGTTCACCGGGACAACCCAGAGCGCGCTGAACAGATTATGCGGGACTTTCTGGCTTAGCGGCTAACGATACAGTCGCACTAATTCGCGAAATACACCGGCGCGTCACCCTCGGCCCACGGTGCAAATTTCGGCATGATGTGTGCGAAGATTTGGCTGTCGAGAAACCGGTCTAACCAAGCAATCACATTTGGCCAAGGCTGGTCGTCAAACCATGCACGGTCGATAAATGCGAATTGACGGACAAAGGGCAATATGGCCAAATCTGCGAGGGTTGGTGCGTTGCCAAACAACCAGTCGCCATCCCTCAAATGGGTCTCTAAATCCAGCAGATGGGTGCTGGCTTTTTCACGCTCGGCAATTGGGTCAAGCTCTGGATACCGGGTGGCGTATTTGGTGTGATCCAACGCATCTTTGAACGGTCCATCCGTGTTTGCAATCAAATCCCATCCTTCTGCGGGCATGTCCAACAAACCACTCGGGTCGTTCTGCTTCAGCGCCCAGATCATGATGTCGAGACTTTCATCAATCACTTGATCCTTGAATCGCAACGCGGGGACTGTCCCTGATGGCGAGGTTTCTAGGAACAGTGCAGGCTTGTCGCGCAGCACGATTTCGCGCAACTCAACGGTGATTTCGGCGCTTACTAATGCCAGACGTGCCCGCATGGCATAGGGGCAGCGGCGGAACGTCCAAAGAATGGGAACCGTTGTCATGTCATGCCTTTTGAGGTCTCACAGACCCATCTTAGTTGGCGGGCAAATGCTGTTGCAAGAAACCTGTCAGCGCGGCCCAATATTCCTTGCCATCTTTGCTGACAAGGGCCGATGCCCCATGGCGGCCACCACCCTTTGGCACAAATCCTGTGACTGAACTTTTGATTTTTGTTTCAAAAGGTTTCCATTGGCCTGCTTCGCCACGGGCTGCGGTCAGAAAGACCGGAACTTTGATGTTCCCAAGTTCTTTGCCCACATAGTTCGCCGCGCCATAATATTCGCCGGGTGAAAAGGACATGACCGCATCCGCAAATCCGCGATCCTTGCCGGCCAAAACCAATACCAATCCCGCAGAATAAGACGATCCCAAGACCCCAACCTTTTCCGCGCCGGAGTTTTTCCGGGCCCATTGCGCCGCAGCAAGAATGTCAGGAATGGCGGTGGTAAAGCCCACACGTCCGCCCGCCTTGGCTGCGGTTTCGTTTTTTACACCGTTAAAGGGCGCACCGGATCTTTGATCCACGGCCAGTGTCGCATAGCCCAATGAATTCAATGTTTTGGCGATATCCCGGTATTCACCCCGACTGGCACCCGCCATGTGATACAGCACCAAGATCGTTGAAAAATCCCCATTGGGCTTGTTGAAATCTGCTGTGACATCCACCCCATCGCTAGCTTTGAAACGAATGGTGTCCGCTGTCACAATTGCGCAGGACAGGATCAGGGCGACGATAGAAGACAAAATGCGGATCATGGGATGCCTCTTTTTTGCATTTGAAGGTTGGATACCACCGAAACCTGCGCGTGAAGAGTCACATTTGAGGGATGAGTTGCGTACACTGCGTTCCAAGTGCTGCTTTTGAATAGTTTGCGGCAAAGACAGGCTGCGCATTTGAACCCATCTGTGGTCCTGTTCATCATGCTTGTGGCCACTCAGACCAAAGTCCCATTTGACCAAGATCATCCCGGGTGCACTCTGCGCTTTATGGCGCGCGTGTTTCCCTTTTTGCTGGGTTGTTTTCTGACCTGTTTATCCGCTGTTTTTGCGGGGGCAGAACCAACCCCGCGCGAAGAGCTTGCGCCCTTGATTGTGCCGCCCATGGAATTGGGCGAAGCGATCAATGATCAAGGCGTTTACCAGCTTTTGAATTCCGGCGGGGCCGAGGCTGGATATGTCTTTGAAACAGAACCAATGGCGCCTTTGCCGGGCTTTTCAGGTGCGTCCATCAACATGCTTGTGGTGCTGGATCTTGAGGGCCGGTTTCTTGATGTCCAGCTTTTGTCGCATAACGAACCGATCTTTGTGTCTGGCTTGCCCGAAAAGCTGTTTTATGATTTTTTCCAGCAATATAGGGGCCATTCGATATCCGACACTCTGGTGGTTGGATCCCCCTATGGCGGCGGTGGCGATGGGTCAGCGCTTGTCTATCTCGATGGGGTGACCAAAGGTACAGCTTCGGTTCGGATTGCCCATGAAAGCGTGCTGGCAGCCACCTTGCAGGTGGCCCGCGAAAAGATGGGTGGAATTTCGTCTGGCCCCCCCGCGATCCCGGATCCTGATGTGGATGAACAACTCAGCTGGCAAGACCTTTTGGACCAAGGGCTGGTGACCCGCAAAACAGTGACCAATGCCGAGATTCAAGAGCTGTTTGCAGACACTGTTTGGGAAGACGATGATCCAGATGCGGCCGACGATCCAGAAGCAACCTATCTGGATTTGTGGGTAGTGGATCTGGGCCCCAAATCTGTGGCACGCGCTGTCCTGTCCGAAGATGGCTATCAATCCCTGCAAGAGTTTATGGAAATCTCGACCAGTGACGAACCAGTTCTTGTCGTGGAAACGGGCCGCCATGGTCTGGTGTCCGAAGAGTTTGTGCGCAATACCTCGCCCAACTGGATCAGCGTGGAACAAGGTGGTTTCCCAATTGCTATGCGCGATTCCGACCTGATTATTGAACTGCACGATGATCTTCCGATTGAAATGCATGATGCTGTCGACTTTGGCGCGGGCTTGATCCTGCGCACTGACAGACGGTTGGGGTTCGATCCGGCATCCGAATGGACCATCGAAATCAGCGCGGTTCGTGAACATGGCATGTTCCAACCCGAAATCGGGTCTGTGGGCCTTGCAACGACCGTCGCCACGGACGAGCGGTTCTATAAACGTCCCGAGGTTTTTGTGCCGCCGCCCCCATGGGTCGAGGCTTTGCGGGGCCGCGTCGTTGATATGGTCATTGCTGGGGTTCTGCTCACAGGCCTTCTCGGGCTACTGGCCTTCCGCCAAAGCTGGCTGGCCGGGCTGCGCCATTTCACCCCAATACGTCTGTCCATACTGGCAGTTGTGACCTGCTTCATTGGCTGGTGGGGGCAGGGGCAATTGTCCATTGTGACCCCCTTGGCCGTGTTGCGCGCCGCTCTCGAAGGGGGCTCCTATGCGTTCCTGATTTATGATGCCTTTTCACTGGTTATCTGGGGATTTGCGATCCTGGGGTTCTTCCTGTGGGGGCGTGGCCTGTTCTGCGGATGGCTTTGCCCTTTTGGGGCGCTGCAGGAATTTGCGAGCCACTTGGGGCGGCTTTTGCGTTTGCCTCAAATCGAAGTTCCGTCTGTTTGGGATGCGCGTCTGCAATGGGTCAAATACGGGGTGCTCGCAGGCTTGATCGGGGTTGTGTTCTTTGCACCGCAATACACCGATAAAGCAGCCGAGGTTGAACCCTTCAAAACGGCCATCACCACGTTCTTTGTGCGCGAATGGTATTACGTGGCCTATGCCGTGTTCTGGCTGTTGGCCTCAATGATGCTGTTCAAAGGCTTTTGCCGGTATGTCTGCCCGCTGGGTGCAGTGATGGCCATTGGCGG
>CALHST010000205.1 GCA_938038825.1 uncultured Paracoccaceae bacterium
AGATATGTTCCAATTCGCCCCTGGTATGGGATTCGACGAGGCCCGCGACTTTGCCCAAGGGGCGGATCGTTTGGACTTCAGTGCTTATGAGATTGCCAGCTTTGCGGCCTTGCAGTCATTGATGGATGACCGATCGAGTGGTCTGCGGATTGAGTTGGGTGACGGGGATGTCGCCTTTATCAGCAATGTCACAGCTGCTGAATTGCAGACAAGTGATGTGATTATTTGACGTTAGATGGGTCTGCTTAACCCATCGACGACACCACACTGTGCCGATCCGGGATGTGTACTGCACTTTTTTGCCTACATTAACCTCTCTTTAAAGGGGTGTCGTAATAACACACAGGTGCGGGGCGATCGTTTGCCGTGCACGGGGCTTTAAAACAGGGATCTGGAAACGCACACCATGTCTGTAATGCAAACTTCGCCAGATCCTGTGCCGAGTTCTCAAATCGGTGATTTACAACAAATCCACAATCTTGAAGCCGCGTCCGAGCTGGATAATTTCATCTATATTGTCAGCCATGATCTGCGAAATTCAGCACGCGCATTAACAGAAGTGCCACAATGGCTGCGTGACGATCTTGCAGAACAAGGCGTGTCGTTGAATGAGGATGCTCAAGAGAACTTTGAACTGCTTGAGCGTCATGCAAAACGACTTGATCGCATGTTGTTGGATCTGCTGGTGTATTCCCGAATTGGACGGCTTCAAGAGATTCGTGAATTTGATTTAAATGATCTTGTTGCCCGCGTGATCGAGGAAAAGGACTTACCAGAGAATATCTCAGTCCAAGTGGACGCGCCGTTGCCCATGATGACCTTGGGGTACAACGATGCGTTCATGTTGGTTAAATGCATTGTCGACAACGTTGTTACACACAGCCCGTCAAAAGGGGCCCAACTCTCGATACGCGGGCTGCGCAAGCGAAACCAAGTGACACTAACATTCACCGACAATGGCCGGGGAATGCGTGATGGGGAATTACAACGCGCGTTTCGCCCCATGACCACATTGCGACGCCGTGACGAGGTTGAGGGCAGCGGAATGGGCTTGGCGATTGTTCAGCGGATTGTGCAATATTATCGCGGTGAATTGTGGGCGGGTAACAATCCGGATGGCACAGGATTTCGGTTGCGCATACGCTTTCGTGACATGGTAAGCGACTGATAAGAATAAAATAATCCACAGTATTTTCTGTGTAAGAAAACCGCGTCGTGGTAGATGTTGCCGGGCGCATAGTGGCTTTTGCGTGGTTTTTGTTGCGAGTATGAGTTGGGGGCTGACGGTCATGTCTGCAGTATCATTCAATCGAGAGGCCGCGTCTCGGGTGGCGCGCGTCCTGACCGTTTTAGTGTTGGATGATGATCGGTTTGATCGCAAACGGATCATGCGCTGGGTCAAGGCCGCTTATGATGGACCGGTCGAAATGCTTGAGGCTGGGCATCTTGGGCAATTCACAACAGTTTTGTTGGACCATCTCCCAGACCTGATTGTGATGGACTACCAATTGGCAGACGGCGATGGCGTTGATGCAATGGAAATTTATGCCAACTCCTGTGGCAATCCTTCGGCCTATGTGGTGATGGTCAGTGGAAGTCATGACTGCGAAAGGGCGCGCCGGGCCATGGCCTGCGGCTGTGATCGCTTCATTGAGAAATCCGATTTGAACGCTGAATCTATTACTCAATTTATGAAAGATCTCCGCAATGTGCCTATGACTGGGGATGCGGGTGCTCCGCATCCCAAATTGGGCGCGACGGAATACTGGGTGGCGCGGGCGCGTCGGCGTGACCCTGTAAAGCCGATTATATCTGTGCCGATACCCTGTGCTCCGCCGCGTGAGATGTCCGATGCATGGTTGTTTCCACAGGAAGACACGGTTTGGAATTCTGATTGGGCTGGTGCGCGAGCCTTTATGCAGGAGTTTGCGGACACCGATGAACTTAAGTTCGAAAAGCGCAGACGAAAATAATGCGGTGGATGCAAGAGGACGCGGGCGCAGAAGGGCAGTTACACGTGCCGCGTTTGGATGGAATTTGAAACTGTTAAAAAATTTCCACTTTTGGATCAATTTGCCCATTGACGTGCGGAGGAGTGTACCGTAATCCCAGCGTCACGCGCGGTTGTAGCTCAGCTGGTTAGAGTACCGGCCTGTCACGCCGGGGGTCGCGGGTTCGAGCCCCGTCAACCGCGCCACTTTTCCCTTACCGTGTCTGTTAGGTGCTAAACAGGACATTCGTCTTAGGTGTATTGGTATCCAAGACGTGTTTCCAGATCGATGTCTAAGGTGTCGATCATAAAGACAAAATCCCTGTGGAATTCATCGTCAGAGCTTTTGGGAACGGTTTTTACAGCCCGATTATGTAAATTGCCCATCCGGCGTTCCACTGTGCGAAACTCGCGGGGGCGCCGCACCAGATCGAACGTGTCACATAGGGTCGTGACAAAATGCAGAGGGTCTTTGTTAAAGCTTTCCAACGTGACAAAGACGTAAGAGCATTCCCGGTTCGCGATACCCACCAAAGCCTGCAGCTTCGCTTGTCTAAGTGCGAACAAATTAGGAAATGGCAAGCCAGTAATCGGGTGGCGATCATACTGCAATGGCGTGCCAGTGGTCTTGAGTTCTTCGTGAAGAAAGTCGAAATCCGTTGGTCGATCTACGATCGAACGCCATTCCGAGCGCACAAAGTCAGAAAAGCCCAGTTTCTGTATTTCTGGATCTGCGTGCCAAGGGCGTTTGTGCATAGACAGCGCCCAGTTCCACGCGTTGCGCACCACGCAGATCACAATGAGATTGTTTGGCACTGCGACCATGTGGGGAAACCCGTGTTTCCAACCCAGGCTGTCGACACGTTTGATTTTGACGTTTTGCGATATGGTTTTTCGTACCACATTCGTGCCGCTGGCGCGCTCTCCAAGCACCTGAAATTGCCGATGCGGATTGGCATGCGCGCGGTGCATCAGCAGGCCTGTGGTTCTGAGGTCGATCTTTGTCTGCGTCATGGCTGTATTAATGATGGGCAAAGCGTAAACTGTCTACTAACCTTGTTCTAAAATAAGACGGCTGTTGTGAAGCTGTTGGTAAGGGTTGGCACGATGCAGACAGCGGCGGCTTTGACGATGGTGCGCGATGACGCGTTCTTTTTGCGTGCATGGCTGCGCCACTATGGCGAAACTTTTGGGCGTGAAAATTGTTACATCATCAACCATGGCCGCGGGTCCGAAGTTGCCGAACTTGCAGAGGGCTGCAACGTCATCGGAATCCCAGGAGATCCGCACAAGAATTTTGACGTAAAACGCTGGGGATTGCTGAACGGAATTTTGGGGGGATTGCGTCGGTATTACCGCCATGTAATCGTGGGGGATGTCGATGAATTGGTGGTGATTGACCCGGAAATCGCCCCTGATTTAAAGACGTGGCTTGCGCAAAAAGCAGATGGCCGGATCTATACGCCATTGGGTCTGGAAGTGATTCACCGTATTGATGTCGAGCTTGAGGAGATCACGGATCACATTCTTGGGCCGCGTCGGCATGTGCGTTTGGCGCCGCATTACTCCAAACCTTGTGTGGTTTCAGCGGCGAAGAAGTTGTCTCGCGGTGGACACTTTGCGCAATATGACAAGATTTTTACGCCGGACGGGCTGTATTTGATGCACCTGAAGTTTTGCGACTTTGCGGCTTATGCCGAGGTGATGGATCGACGCAATGCGGTCACCGAAGATTTAGGCGGGGTGGTGCAGGACACGGCGATTGGCGGGCATTGGTTTGCGCAGTCCCGTGGTGAAGATCGCGCTGTCTTTGAGGCATTTGCCGACATCGAGATGGGTAAAGAATTTGATGTGTCATGGGTCCGCAGACGCATGCGCAAGTCCTTTGGTCCGCGCGGCGACACAGGGTATTATGAATTCCGCCGCCCGGATTTTCAGACGCAATATGTGTTGCCCGAGCGATTCAACGGGATGTTTTAATGGGTAATGTAAGACAAATGAGCGGCTGCGCCGCACGCGATGTTTTTGATGAGGGGCGTGGCCCCTCATACTCCCCAAGGTATTTTTGACCAAAAGAAGATTATGTGCTGTCTTGGACGGCCAAGTAGTCTTGAAAGCGTTTTCCTGGTTCGTCTTCAAAGAGTTCGGGCAGGGCAGTGGCGTCTTGGATGAGGTCAATGCGAAAGACGCGAAACGCCATGCGCAAGTCGCACCAAGCCGTCAGGGTCCAGACGCGGCCCCAATATTCCATGTGCAGGGGGCGAATTGTGCGTGTTGTCTTTTGTTTATCAATGCTTTGGTATGACAGGGTCAGTTTCTGACGGGCTTTGATTGCGCTGCGCAGTGTTGGCATATGCCCAAGGCCGCGCGCGGCATCTGCAAATGGGTAAACCGCGAATTTCCAGCTGTCGGCATCGGATATGACCTGTTCGGGTAGGACTGCGTCCAATTTTTGGCCAAGGCTGTGCGCGGATTTGGCGAGGTCTGGGTCGGCTGCTTCGGATACAATTGCGATGCCGAGATTGAGGGCTTCGAGTTCCTCTGGGGTGAGAGATAGGGGGGGCAGGGTTATGGCACCGGTTGCCATATATCCGACGCCGCGTTCCCCTTCGACGGGCACACCAGAGGCCTGCAATGTCTCCATATCTCGGTAAATGGTGCGCACGGAGACTTCCAAACGATCTGCCATGGCTTGCGCGGTGTGGAGTTTTCCATCCCGCAAGATCTGCAAAAGGTCAAACAGTCGGTCCGTGCGCCGCATCGTTAAATGTGAAGCTGCGCGTGGCGCATGGTTGTGGTGTTAGGATCGATCAT
>CALHST010000206.1 GCA_938038825.1 uncultured Paracoccaceae bacterium
CAAGATCCTAGGTGATCAACGGATCAATGCGCTGTGCCTTGGCCCCGGCCTGGGATTTGAGCGTGCGCGAGACTTAGTACCAGTGGCTTTGTCATCCGATATGGGCCAAAAAATGCGTCGCAGCATTGTTTTAGATGCGGATGCATTAAGTGCATTTGCAGGGGCACCCGAGACCTTGTTCGCGCATTTGCATGATCAATGCATCCTCACTCCGCATCATGGCGAGTTCAAACGTCTTTTTCCCGACATCGCCGACAAATTGGCCGAACCCGCGCAAAGGGGACCCGCTTATTCCAAGGCGGACGCAACGCGAGAAGCTGCAGCACGGGCAGGGTGCACGATACTCTACAAAGGTGTGGATACAGTTATTGCAGACCCCAAAGGTCAATGCTTTGTGCATTCTGCGACGGGTGAACGCGCGACGCCGTGGTTGGCAACCGCTGGCGCCGGCGACGTATTGGCCGGGTTTCTGACGGGGTTGCTCGCTCAGGGCGGTTTGCCGATTTTTGCAGCCCAAACCGCGACATGGCTACACGTCGAATGCGCGCGCTCTTTTGGTCCCGGGCTGATCGCAGAGGATCTGCCCGAGGAATTGCCCAAAGTTTTGAAGAGCCTGTTTCAGACTTAAGCGACAGCGCTCAGTGGTTTGCTGACTTGCGCCTCTGTGCCAAGCTCTAAACCACCCGCGTAAACGACCCGCGGACGGTCAAATTCGAGTTTGAACAAGACCAAGCGTCTTGGCCCAATATCGGTGATAAACTCGCGGTCTACCAACTGTGCCGCAGTTGTCATGGCCTGTGCTTGGCCAAACAAGGCTTGGGCGCGCCAGTCGCGTACCAGAACCGGTTGATCTGCTGGCAAAACGCAATCAATTTCGGGGCCTTGCGCGCCGAATGATCCGGCTGCGATCTTCACTGCGCGCGTGCTGTGCGTACTGGCTGTGATGGACAACAACGGTGTCATGCCACCGTTTCGCGTCACAATGCGATCACCTGCCGTCAGATATTCGACAGGCAAGTCACCGTCAGCTGTAAGAATAGACGTACCAACGGGAAACCCGTGGCACAAATTTTGCGCGTGAGAGGGGAATGTCTGCCCTGCTGTGACGCGCCGGACCGTTTTCGGTTTCATGGCGTCTCTGTTTTTGTTGCCTCAATTGAACACAATCTAACGGAATTTTGTCCTGTGTCGCCGGGCAATTTACGAGGCGCGCAACTGTGTTGCATCCGAGTCACCATCCAAGAGCAGCAAAATCCAAATCGACAACACATTCTTCAGGAATTCCGGTCACTATTCGCCAGAAGATTTGGAATTTTCAGGCAGTATCGCATGTACGCTTTCTGGCGCTGGCCCTCTTTTTGCAGTGTTTTCCTTTTGGCAGCGGCAGCAGGTTTCACGCCTGTGGGTGCGTCGAATATCGATTCCGAGACGGAAGCTGCGATAAAAATCGACGTTTCAGGACGCCAAAGGATGCTGACCCAACGGTTGTCGGCCGCCACGTGCCTCGCGATGGCGGGCATTGATGTTGCCCATCGCGTCAAAGTCGCCGAGGCCTCGTGGAATGACTTTAACGTCGCACTTGATGGACTGGCCAATGGCAATGTGGACCTTGGTTTGACGCGGGGCATCGATCCTGATGTTTTGGCCGCAATTGATAATGTTGACGTGTTGTGGAAATCCTTCGGGCCGTCTGTGCAACAAATCTTGGCTGGCGATGTTCAATCGGTTACGATCAATGCCATTGTTTTGCAGAACGTGCCTTTGCTCAAAGCATCCAACGCCGTTGTTCAGGCCTTGGTGCGAAAATCCAGAAATGGCAGCATTGATAAGGGTTTGGCTGGAACAATTGATGTGGCAGGTCGGCAGCGGATGTTATCCCAGAAAATGATGAAAGAAGCATGTTTCATCGCTGTCGGGCTCAATCTCAAAGACACTCAGGCGGCGCTTCAACAGTCTATGGACTTGTTTGAAGCTAGTTTGATTAAGCTTAGTCAAGGAGATGCAGAAACCGGCATCGTCGCGCCGACATCGCGGGAATTGGAAGATCAATACGCAAAGGTTCGCAGTCTTTGGACATACTATCGCGAAGGTTTGAATGTCGTGTCGAAATCCAAAGGACGTCTTGATTTGCTTGCGGACTTGGGGCTGCAATCTGATGCTCTCTTGGCGGCGTCTCACAAGGCGGTTCAGATGTACGTTGATTGAGCTGTTACAAGAAACCGTGTCGTACGTCATTTTTCGCTCGCACAACTTAGTGGGCTTTGCTAATCAGCGCGCAGATGCGGGTGTGGCGGAATTGGTAGACGCACCAGATTTAGGTTCTGGCGCCTTTGGCGTGGGGGTTCGAGTCCCTTCACCCGCACCACAAAAAAATCCTCAATACATTGAAAAACCTGCGCCATCCTTTGCCTCTGTTACGCAGGTTCTTGCCACTTTGGGTGGCATGCTGAAAGGACACAGCGTTCGTATGATTTGATACCTTAATTCATTGTCACGCAAGGTTTCCGAACAAGAACCAAACGGCCAACACGGCTTCGATGCCGCCGAAGACCAAGACTTTGGCAACGGGAGGATTATCAAGAAACAAGGATACACCGCGCCCAAGCGCTGCGCCTGCGAAACAAAAGCCAAGCATGGCAAACCCCAACGGTTCGTTCAGCCATAGGGCCGCCGCGCCAGATACAACAAAAAGGCCACCAACAGACGCGCGCATTTCGCTTAGCCCCATCGTGGAAGTCGTCGGGGCAAGGTTCAGGGCAGAGGCCGTGTAACGCGGTGCGAGAAACCCAAAGCAGCCAAACAAAATGGTAAGCAGGGCTGCGGCAATGTTCAGGATATCTGTCATAGGGCAGAGCTAGCGCGCAGCTGCCAATTCGGCAAGAAATCTCTCAGCTAATTCTTGCGCGCGTCGGCGCTGAATTCGGCATTCTTTGGCCGGTTTCTCAGCGTGTCTTTGCCACTGATTGTACCTTGTCGCGAAGTCGCGTGTTCATCCGCTCGTTCAAATAAGTCACGAAAGGACGGAACAATGAGTGAGGCGAATCCGCTGGAGCAGCATATGCTGAATTTAATCAATCAAGAACGCGCGGCGGTTGGTGCGCCTCCGCTGGTTTTTGATGGCAATCTGAACCAATCCAGCGAACAGCATAGTCAATGGATGTTGGAGCAAGACCAGTTTCAGCATGCGGGTGACGGCGGTTCAACAGCTCAGGAACGTATGGCCGAGGCAGGATATCCGTTCGAGGGCGCGTGGCGGTCAGGCGAGAATATCGCGTTTCAAAGCTTGCGTGGCGAGCCGGGGCTACTGGATGACGTCGAAGATTTGCACAATTCGTTGATGAACAGTCCTGGCCATCGAGCCAACATTTTGAACCCAGAGTTCACGGAAATTGGGATTGGGCTCGAAGAAGGCGTCTTCACCGACAGCGGACGTGATTTTGACAGCCTTATGGTCACACAAAACTTTGCGACAACAGATGCTGTATTGGATGCGCCCTCTACGCCACCCGTTGACGTTCCTGTCGTTGACGCTGCTCCCGTTGTGATTGCCGAAATACCGGTCGAACCGGACCCAGTGCCCGTTGTGGAAGATGTCCCCGCGCCAAGTTTCGAAGAAGAAGCGCCGGATCTTTTGGACGAAGACATCCCAGAGCCAATAATCGCAGAGGCTCCCGCAGCGACGGAAGACGTTCCCCCCGTGATTCCCGTCATCGACATGGCGGACCCAATCGTGATCCCGGTTATGGAAGAAACGCCCGATCCGGTCACAACACCAGTGTCTGTGCCGATGGCCGCACCAGAGCCAGAGCCTGTCGTGGACGGCGTCGTGATGGAAGACCCTGTACCAACAGAAGCGCCCACGTTCGAAGCTCCCTTTGTTGATATGATGGGGCCAGAATGCCCCGCGCCCTTTATGCTGACCGACGATTTGGTTGTTCAAGACACACCGCCAAGCGCGGGTCCAGATGTGTTTGTGTTCAGCTTCGAACCCATTGAAACGCCTGCCCAGTTCATTGAAACAGTGACAGACTTCCTGTCAGACTTTTTCGAATTTGCTTTTGATCAGTTCGAAGAATCTGCACCAGACCTTGCAGATACGGCGTTTGACACGGGTCCGCTTTGGTTGGGCGAATGGATCATTGAATTAGGGTAATTCAACAGATTAGCGCGATGCCTTAGGGCGTTTCGCCAATAAGTCTTTGGCCAGCTCTGCCGTGTAGCTGGCCAAAGCGTCCAGTTCTGCATCGGCTCTTACTGCGTTTCCCTCCTCCAACGCATCTGCGATGCCGGTGTGACGCGCAATTATCTGGGCGCGGTCGCGGGCGGTGAAGGTGATCATGTTCATCAAGGGCTGCATTGCCTCCACCGCGCCGGCCAATTGATACGACAGCACGGGGTTTCCCGCAGCATCGACGAGCGCGCGGTGAAACGCGACGTCTGAGGCACAGAAGGCTTCGTCTGTCAGGCCCGGTTGTCCTTGGCGGTGGATTTCGGCCCGCATCGTGGCCAAATGATCTGCGCTCCGGCGGCCAGCGGCGAGTGGTGCGCAGGCGCGTTCTAACGCGTAACGGGCTTCGCAAGCGGTATCAAAGCTGACTGCGTTCATGGAAAGCAGAAGCGTTGAAGTTGTGATTTGCTGTGGATAGGCGTCCTCGAATGACAGGCGGTTCACAAAGGCGCCGCCGGTCGCGCCGCGTTGTGTGCGAATGAGCGATTGCGCGGCGAGACGTTTAAGCGCTTCGCGCACGGTTGGGCGGGACACAGAAAACTGCTCGGACAGTTCAGCCTCGGACGGAAGACGTTCGTCAACGATCAGCGCGCCAGACACAATCGCATCGCGGATTTGGGCAGCGATCTGCGCAGAGAGATCTGCGGGTTTCTTTTTGTCATTTTTCATTTGTCTTACATTTTAATGTCTGACATTTAAGGATGCAAGCATTGAGTCGTCTGAGGGCAGTATGCAAAGTACCGCAAGATCTGTTTTATGGTTGGGGTTCTTCGGCGTTATTTTGGCGGCGTGGTGGTGGATGTATATGATGTCCACCGGCATGGGGCTCGACCTGTTGGGGCGGCCCAGCGCGATGCCGATGGACATGAATGGCGGCGATGACATGGGCATGGATATGTCCATGGCGATGATGACGCGTTTCACGCCGTTGTTTGTTATGTGGGCGGCAATGATGGCGGCGATGATGTTGCCAACGATGATCCCGACATTGCGCGCGTATGAAGACCTTATGGTCAGCGCGGATGGAACACGGGTCGGTTGGCTTGGCGTGCTGCTGGGCTATTTCGTCGTGTGGGTTGGTTTTGCTGGCGTGATCACGGGTGTGCAGCTTGGCTTGCTACGCTCGGGCCTGATCGACGTGATGGGCGCAGCGCAGTTCACATGGTTGACCGCAGGTTTGTTGATTGTTGTTGGTCTATTCCAGTTCACCCGCGCCAAAGAGATCTGCCACGGTGTGTGTCACAGCCCGATGGGCTATTACTTGGGCCACTGGCACACAGGTTTCAAAGGTGGCGTGCGCATGGGGCTGGGCCTTGGTGCGTTCTGTGTTGGCTGTTGCTGGGGTTTTATGTCGCTTGGCTTTGTCGGCGGGGTGATGAGCCTTGCTTGGATGGGTCTGGCAACACTGTTTATGATTTTGGAAAAACTGCCCCAAGTGGGGCATGTCGTCACGAAACCGGCTGGCGTTTTGTTGATCCTTGCAGGGATCGGCGTCGCCATCTGGCCATATCTGGGAGGATAACCAATGGCACCACGTAAGCGTCCTGACGCGGATCGCCTGCCGATTTCGCAGCGGATTGATCAGCGCATGCCTAATCCGGGCCGCCGTCAAATGAACCCAACGGAATGGGCCATCAAGGGTGAGCTGTTCTTGAACTGTTCGTGCACTGTGTTTTGTCCCTGTGTTGTGTCACTTGGCGCGCACCCTCCAACCGAGGGCGATTGCCGCGCATGGATGGCAATTGCCATTGATGAGGGCCATTTCGAGGGTGAAGACCTGTCCGGCTTGAACGTCGGTTTGATGGTCGAGATTCCGGGCCGCATGGCCGAAGGTGGCTGGAAAGTTGCAGCCTATGTGGATGAGCGCGCAAGCGGCAAAGCCTATAACGGCATCTTACAAATCTTCTCGGGCGCGGCTGGCGGCACGACGGGGCTGTTCACGATGTTGGTCAGCGACATCGTTGGTGCCGAGCGTGAAAAGGTCGAAATCGTGCGTGAGGGCAAAAAGCGCGGGCTTTATGTCGGGCGCAAAATCCAAGGCGAAATCGAAATGATCGACGGCGGTGATCCGGATCACCCGGTCATGATCACCAACTCCAAATATTGGATGGGCCCTGACATCATCGCGGCGAAGGGGCTGAAGTCCAAAGTGCGCGATTACGGGCGGATCTGGGACTTTGGCGGAAAATCCGCCGAGATTTGCCCAATCGATTGGAAAGGCCCCAAACCGTGATCACGCCGGGTTTTGCGCACACAATGGCGCGGTATAACGCGTGGCAAAACAGTCAGTTGATCCCGTCTTTGGAAGCGTTGACCGAGCCGGAGTTGACCCAGGACCGCGGTGCATTTTTTGGCTCCATCTTTGCGACTCTCAATCACCTGATGTGGGGTGATCAGATGTGGCTGTTTCGGTTCGGGTTTTCGCCGGAGCCAAACGTTCCTGCCCAGCAGCATAAAGAACTAACGGGGTCGTTGGGCGAGTGGATAGTTGCGCGCAAAAAGACAGACGCAACCATTTTGGAATGGGTGAGTGGTTTGACGCAAGAGACGTTAGACACGGACGTAAAATGGTATTCGGTCCTGTCAGATGCACAAATGTCGACACCGATGGACATGGCCGTGATGCATTTCTTTAATCACCAGACCCATCACCGGGGACAGGTCCACGCGATGTTGACCGCGGCAGGCCAACCCGCACCGGTATCCGATATCCCATTTATGCCGGAGGGCTAAGCGATGGCGTTGATTTCTCCGTCACGCAGGTTGCGGCGTACTCCGTTTTCGGATGGTGTCGAAGCGGCCGGTGTCAAAGCGTACACTATTTATAACCACATGCTGTTGCCGACGGTGTTTCGTTCGGTCGAAGAAGACTGCGCGCATCTGAAAGAAGCGGTGCAGCTATGGGACGTCTCGGTCGAACGTCAGGTCGAATTGCGCGGTCCCGATGCAGGTCGTTTGATGCAGATGCTGACACCGCGTGATTTGCGCAGCATGTTGCCAGGCCAGTGTTTTTATTTACCGATCGTCGACGAAACGGGCGGCATGCTGAATGATCCGGTTGGACTCAAACTGGCGGAAGACCGGTGGTGGATTTCCATCGCGGACAGCGATCTGCTGATGTGGGTCAAGGCCATCGCGTATGGG
>CALHST010000207.1 GCA_938038825.1 uncultured Paracoccaceae bacterium
ACGCTCCACCGGCCATAGCCGCGCAGGGTCCAATGGCCGATTTCGGCGGCGAGGTTGCGCCATGTGAGTTCTGGTGTCGTTGGTCCGCCCACGAATTTGGACCGGTCGGACGCGTAGAATTCGGCCATGGGTTCAAAGTCCTGTGGGCCGGGCGCACGCAGTGTCAGGCGGTCTGTTGTGAGTGTCGGGATCTGGGTCATGCGGTCCCCTTGGGGTGACGATAGACCAAGCACGGTTTTTCCGGTTTGGGTTGTGGTGCGTCCACGTCAAGCGTCGCGCCCAAGCGTTCGGCCAAAACGATAGACGGCGCGTTGGCAGGGTCAATATAGCTGACAATGGTGTCCCATTTCAGAGTGGTCCATGCGTGATCGATGCAGGCGCGTGCCGCTTCGGCTGCGAGGCCTTGACCCTGATCCGCAGGGTTGTACAGGATCCAGCCAATTTCCGTTTCGGGCCAGTTGGGCGGAAACCAATGGCCGATGATGCCAAGAGTGGTGTTGTCGCCTTTGCGGGTCACAGCGAACATGCCAAATCCGCGAATGGCCCAGTGGCTGTATTGTGCACCAAAGAGGTTCCACGCGGCGCGGGCATCAAGGGGGCCGCCGACATATTGGGCGCGGTCTGTTTGGTAGAAGTCGACAAAGGCGTCCACGTCGCCGGCTTGCGGGCCGCGCAGGATCAAACGTTCAGTTTCCAATGTCGGTGTGCCGCTGAGTGTGATGGTCATTGCGGCCTCCGGTGTCGATAGACCGTGGTTTCGTCGGCGTCTTCGCCGTCGGGCCATGGCCCGTTTGAATCCGGTTGCGCGCCCAATCGCACGGCCAATGCTGCGGAACGTGCATTGGCAGGAGAGACGTAGCTGACCAGTGTTTGTTTGTCCGTGTGTGACCACCACCATGTCAGTGCCGATTGGGCGGCTTCGAAGGCAAAACCCTGGCCTTCGGCATCGTGAGTCAAAGTCCATCCCAGTTCAGGTTCGGGAAACCGGGGAGGCTGTGCGATCATGACTTCGCCAAGGAAGGCCCCGGTGGTTCGGTTTTCGAGGATCCAGCCGCCAAATCCGTCCAATTGCCATGAGGCGATGGCACCCGTCAGAAACTGCCATGCGCCGCGTGCGTCAAAAGGACCGCCCATGTATTGTGTGCGGGGTTCCGACATCATGTCACGGAATGGCAGGACGTCCGCGCGGGTGGCCCCGCGCAGGATCAGCCGGTCCGTGACCAGCGTTGGGATATGTGATGCGGGTTGGGTCACGTGGTTCCGAACGGACACACCTGCGGTGTGACACGATCTTGGGCTGGCTGTCGCCAGCCGGTGCCTTCGGCGAGGATATTTTTGGCAAAAAGAAGCATGGGGTTATTTCTTTTTCCCAAAGCCGGAAAGGCCACCGGGCAGGCCCATGCCGCCGCCTAAGCCGCCAAGACCGCCGGGAAGGCCGCCGCCCATTTTCTTTGCTGCCGCTTCCAGTTGTTTAGGATCCATATCGGCAGGCATTCCGGGCATGCCGCCTTTGCCACCCATCATGGCTTGCATGGCTTTTTTCATCATGCCGCCTTTGCCTTTACCCAGCTTTTTCATCATGTCGGACATTTGGCGGTGCATCTTTAGCAGTTTGTTGAGGTCTGAGACCTCCATGCCGGAGCCTTTGGCGATGCGCTTTTTACGGCTGGCTTGCAGGATCTGTGGTGCGGCGCGTTCTTTTTTGGTCATGGACTCGATCATGGCGACTTGGCGTTTGAGGATCTTGTCGTCAAAGCCTGCATCTTCGATCTGTTTGGCCATTTTGCCCATGCCGGGCATCATGGACATCATGCCTTCCATGCCACCCATTTTCTGCATCTGTTCCAGTTGGCTTTTCAGGTCGTTCAGATTGAACTGACCTTTGGCCATGCGCTTCATCATTTTTTCGGCTTGTTCAGCCTCGATGGTTTCTTGCGCCTTTTCAACGAGGGAGACGATGTCGCCCATGCCAAGGATGCGCCCTGCGATCCGTTCGGGTTCGAAGGTTTCCAGGGCATCCATCTTTTCGCCAAGGCCGACGAACTTGATGGGTTTGCCAGTGACAGCGCGCATGGACAGGGCGGCACCGCCGCGCCCGTCACCATCCATACGGGTCAGGGCGACCCCGGTGATGCCAATACGTTCGTCAAAGTTTTGTGCTGTGGTGACGGCGTCTTGCCCGGTAAGACCATCCACCACCAGCAGGGTTTCGCGGGGGTCAGCCACATCGCGGACAGCTTCGACTTGGGCCATCAGCTCGTCATCAATGGACAGTCGGCCCGCGGTATCAAGCATGTAGACGTCATAGCCGCCCATGGAAGCTTGGGTCTTGGCGCGTTTGGCGATGGCGACGGGTTGTTCGCCTTTGACGATGGGCAGGGTATCGACGCCAATCTGCACACCCAGAATGGCCAATTGTTCCATCGCGGCGGGGCGGTTCACGTCAAGAGAGGCCATCAGGACCTTTTTGCCGTCACGTTCTTTCAAACGTTTGGCGAGCTTGGCTGTGGTTGTGGTTTTACCGCCGCCTTGCAGGCCGACCATCAGGATAGGGGCGGGCGGGTTATCAACCTTAAGCGCGCCGGGTTCGCCTTCGCCGGTCAGGGTGTCGACCAGCGCATCATGCACGATCTTCACAACTTGCTGGCCTGGGGTCACCGATTTGGTGACGGCCTGACCTGTTGCTTTTTCCTGCACGGCTTTGATGAAATCGCGGGCGACAGGCAATGAGACGTCAGCTTCGAGCAAGGCCACGCGGACTTCGCGCAGGGCCGTTTTGACGTCTTCTTCAGACAATGCGCCCTGTTTTGTGAGCCGATCAAAGACGCCCGAGAGACGTTCGGATAGATTTTCAAACATGCCTCGGCCTCCTACGCCGGTTAATGAATGCCACGTAGATAGTCACGCAGCTGCGATTTCCCAAACGACGAGCGCCCCCATGGGCGCGACGCGCTGATGGAGGGCGATCCCGGCACATTGGCCATGGGACCGGAGTTTTAGTAGACTCCGGATGATGCTGCGGCTTCTAACCAAGCGGGTGTGGTGAGTCAACTAGATGCGGGCAGCACAGATCGGGTGCATGATGCGTCGAAAGACTTGGGTTCCGATGGTGCTTTCGTTGCTAAACCGCGAAAGTGCTCGTCGCTTGCACGAATGTCGGGTTTGAGCCCATGTTAATAGTCTCTGAAAGCTATTCGGTCTCGGGGTTAAGTCGGACTCGCTGTTTCCGATAAGTGCGAGAGTAGGCGAGCAAGACAGTTGCTACCAATTTCACATCTCGAAATAATGCATGGGTCCCACTCAAAATAACAAATAAAATCTGCACCGCCGAACTTAAGGTCATTCGTCAACACACCCTTGATTTCGCATACTTCGCCGAACATTTCGCGAATAGCCGTCGCAACCGCTGGGATGTCCGTTTTTTCGAACTCAAGTGAGATCTTACCGTCGCCTAATTCTAATAATGAATATGCCATGACGACTGAGCATTGCCCGCTGCAGAAATCTAGTCAATTATTATCTCTGATTTCACTTTGTCCCGCACACCTGCCAAATGAGTCGCGTTTCGAGAACGAGGGCGTTGCGCAGAGAAACCGACCACAGTGGCGTTAACCATTTAGTCACAAATACACGGGTTTCGGGAAGGTTTCCTTTGACTAAAATTTTCAGAGAATGCTATTCAGGCTTTAGACAAACCGACCGTATTAGTTTTTTGGAGTGCCCTTATGAAAGCCATCGTTCTTGCCGCCGCCACTGTTGCTTTGACCACACCTGCCTTTGCGCAAACACTGTCGCAAACGTCCGGGGTTTTGGCGATTGCCCCGACTGCAAGCACGGTAACGGGCACGTCCGCAACGTCGGCATTTGCGGTCGGCACGCAGTCAGCGGCATCTGGCAGCCTGAGCGTGTCCGCGAAATCTGGCGTGTCGGCTTTGTTGACCATTGCAGCGGCAACCAACAGCTCTAGCGGTACGAAGTAAGCCATCCAGTCTGACAGGACTGTGCCGCCCAAGGGATGCCCTTCGGGCGGCTTTTTGTTGTCAAATGGTTTACTGGTTTACTGATCCGCGTAGAATTTTCAGGCAAATCCTGGCCCTTGGTGGGTAGTTTGGCAGTTGGTGCTTGCAAGAATGAACGCAAATGCGCAAAATCCATTGTGAGTGTTGGAATTTGCACAGATAGATCATGGATAACTGGGACGAAATACGAACGGCTTTTCAGGTAGCGCGCTTGGGCACGGTAAGCGGTGCTGCGGATGTTTTGGGTGTGCACCATGCCACGGTCATCCGACATATTGATGCGCTTGAAGGCCGATTGGGTGTAAAGTTGTTTCAGCGCCATGCGCGAGGCTACACCGCGACCGAGGCCGGCAAGGATCTGATGCGGGTGGCGCAAACCACGGATGAGCAATTCGCGCAGCTGTC
>CALHST010000208.1 GCA_938038825.1 uncultured Paracoccaceae bacterium
GCGGCGATGACGCTGGTCGGCATCCAAAAGGGACAAGTGCCGTTTTCGCATTTGATCAATGCGGTTTTTGGCACCGATATCCACTATTTCGGTTGGACGGTGCATTCGGTTTTGGCCATCCTATTGACCATAGGGATGATGGTGTTGCTTGCCTATTTGGTGCAGCGATACATCTTTCGGTTCCTTGTGGGACAAGAGCCGATCATTCTGTTCATGGCGACGATTGGGCTGGCCTATTTCCTTGAAGGCGTTGCGGATCTGATGTGGGGGTCCGAGATCAAGAAGCTGGATGTGTGCCTGACCGACCTGACATGTCTGCCGCAAGGGATCAACATTGCCATTGATGAGTTCACCTTTGGTGTCTTTGGATATGGGTTCTTTATCGACAATCTGGACATCACGGCGACGATCATTGCGATCCTGCTGGTGGCGGCGCTGGTCGCGTTCAGTCAATATACCAAGCAGGGTCGCGCGATGCGGGCCGTGGCAGATGACCATCAGGCGGCGTTGTCCGTTGGCGTGTCGCTCAACTATATCTGGATCCTGGTTTGGTCCGTAGCGGGCTTTGTCGCTTTGGTTGCGGGGATCATGTGGGGTGCGAAATCCGGGGTCCAGTTTTCGCTGTCCTTGATTGCGCTCAAGGCCTTGCCGGTTCTGATGTTGGGTGGGTTTACCTCTATCCCCGGCGCGATTGTCGGGGGGTTGATCATCGGTGTGGGCGAAAAGCTGTTTGAATTTTCCATCGGTCCGATGATTGGTGGCGCGACGGAAAACTGGTTTGCCTATGTCTTGGCGTTGCTGTTTCTGGTGTTCCGCCCGCAAGGCCTGTTTGGGGAGAAGATCATTGAACGGGTATAGTGCGCTGCCTTTTGGGTCACTCGAAAATATGCATGATCACAATGATCAGCCACGCGATGAAGCCGAGGCCAAAGCCAATCAGGGCTGCGGTGATGATGGAAAAATCGTATGTGAAGGCAAAGTAGATGCCTGCAAAACAGCCGCCAAAGCTGAACAGCATGGGCAGGAAATACTTGTTTCCCATAACACGCAACACTTTGGACATAGCGCGCCAGACCGGACTGGACGTGATGACTGCACGTTTATTGAGGGTCTCCTTCATTGTGCGGCTCCATCAGTTCCTGCGGCCGTATCAGACACCGCCAATTTGGCAGCAATAGGGCCGCGATGGGGTCATAGGGTGCGGACACGCGATCAGTCTTTCAGCTTTTGGGACGCGTGTACGGTTCCAGCGGCAAAGACAGTCACTGCAAATGTCAGTGCAATGTTCCAATTGCCGATCAACAGAGCCACCAGAGTGGTTCCAATGGAAAAGACAAGTGCCATGAACAGCGCGATGTGCCAAAGTTTGGGTTCCGGGGTGTCGGATAAGGCGGGCGTCATTGTGACCACGTCTGTTTCACGTATGGCGCCTTCCAACTTGACACGGATGCGGGCGAATTCACGCTCCGAGATCTCTCCGCGTTGTCGCGCTGCGTTAAGACGGCGCACTTCTTCCAGAACAGCATTCATGGATCCCACTCCCTTCACACACGGCCAAGTTGCAGGTGAAATGGGGCGGAATTTGGGAAAAGATCGGATTGCTTCGAGAGTGGTTAACAGGGGTCCGGGGCGCGACCTCGTCGCACGATGTGCGACATCACCCGCCCACCCGGAACCTTCGATTTGGCGCGATGTGGTGATCGAGCGCCAGAGTGACACATTGGCCCATTTTAGTGATGGGCGTCATCGCAGTTATGAAGTTCATGCAGCTGATTGCTGTACGCAAGGGGGATGTATCTGATGCTCTATCGTGAGGCTGGGGATTTCAGCACAACCTATCGACAGGACAGTCAGACCTTTCCGATTAAGTTTGATCGGTATCGGTACTACGCTGTGTTGCTGGTGGCCTTTGCTGTGGTTCCCTTTTTGGTCAATGACTATTGGGTTAACGCGATTTTGGTGCCCTTTTTGATCTATTCCATTGCTGCGATTGGGCTGAATATCCTGACGGGGTATTGCGGTCAGGTGTCGCTTGGAACTGGGGGTTTCATGGCTGTGGGGGCTTATGCCTGTTACAAGCTGATGACGGCGTTTCCGGATGTGAATATCCTGATCCATATCTTGTTAGCGGGTGGGATCACAGCAGCTGTCGGCACGGCCTTTGGCTTGCCTTCACTGCGGATCAAAGGGTTTTATTTGGCCGTGGCGACGTTGGCGGCGCAGTTCTTTTTGCTGTGGCTGTTTAACCGGGTTGGGTGGTTTTACAACTATTCGGCATCGGGTCAGATCAATGCGCCCGAACGGATGGTGTTTGGCGTGCCGGTCACAGGACCCAACGTAGAACCCTGGGCGATGTATATGATCTGTTTGGTGTTCGTGTTTTTCTGTGGAATCTTGGCGCGCAATTTGACGCGGGGGTCTGTTGGGCGGACATGGATGGCCATTCGGGACATGGATATTGCCGCGGAAATCATCGGCGTGAACCCTTTGAAAGCCAAGTTGACAGCCTTTGCGGTCAGTTCGTTTTTCGTGGGGATCGCCGGGGCGCTGTTCTTCGCCGTGTATTTGGGGGCCGTGGAAGTGGGTGAGGCGTTCAGTATTCAGAAATCCTTTATCGTCTTGTTCATGATCATCATCGGAGGATTGGGTTCGATCTTTGGATCCTTTGCCGGGGCCGCCTTGCTGGTTGTGCTGCCTGTGGTGTTGAAGTTGGTCGGGGTCGATATGTTTGGCTGGCCAACGGATATTGTGGCGCATCTGCAATTGGTGATTGTGGGGCTTCTGATCATCGTATTCCTGATACTGGAGCCGCATGGATTGGCGCAATTATGGCGGGTGGCAAAGGAGAAGCTCCGGCTTTGGCCATTCCCGCACTAACACGAATTTTAAAAACGCGAGGAGGGGTGGAACCCCGCCCGATGGTGCACAGCACCACATTTGAAATATCCTGTAGGGTGAGCTTCAGCTCACGCTGCGGCATCGGACAAAAACCTAAGGGAGGAAACTACCGATGAAGAAACTAGGACTTGCAACTGTCGCCGCGATGATGGTCGGGGCACCTGTGATGGCGGACCTTGTGTTCCCATCTCTGTCCTATCGGACAGGACCTTATGCTGCGGGTGGGATCCCGTTCGCGGATGGCTATGCAGATTACATGACGCTGCTGAACGAGCGTGATGGCGGTATTGGCGGTGTTCCAGCCCGCATTTTGGAATGTGAAACGGGCTATAACACTGAAAAAGGGGTTGAGTGTTATGAAGCGACAAAGGGCGAAGGTTCTTTGGTGTATCAACCCTTGTCCACCGGCATTACCTATCAGCTGATCCCAAAGGCGACAGCAGATGGTATTCCAATTCACTCGATGGGGTATGGCCGGACATCCGCTAAGAATGGCGATGTGTTCAGCAATGTGTTTAACTATCCTGCGAACTATTGGGATGGGGCATCTGGCGGCGTAAACTACTTGCTGGAAACCAATGGTGGCGATTTAAGCGGCAAGAAAATCGCGCTTGTCTATCACAACTCAGCTTATGGCAAAGAACCGATCCGTACGCTGGAAGGTCTCGCCGAGAAGCATGGCTTTGAGCTGAGCTTGCTGCCTGTCGATCACCCTGGCCAAGAGCAGAAATCCCAGTGGTTGCAAATCCGCCGCGAACGTCCGGACTTTGTTCTGATGTGGGGTTGGGGTGTTATGAACCAAGTGGCTGTGCAAGAAGCAGCCAACATCCGGTTCAACATGGAAAACTTCATCGGCATCTGGTGGTCCGGCTCTGAAAACGACGTGTTGCCTGCGGGTGATGCGGCGAACGGCTATAAGGCGCTGACATTCCACGGCGTGGGCAGTGATTTCCCAATCTTTGAAGACATCCAGAAATATGTTGTGGATGCAGGCAAAGCAGCGGGTGCTGGCGATCAAGTCGGCTCGGTCCTGTATAACCGCGGATTGTATGCAGCGATGTTGGCAGCGGAAGCTGCCAAAGAAGCTCAAGAGATCCACGGCGTGGCGGAAATCACAGCCGTACAAATGCGCGATGGCATGGAAGCATTGGAAATCTCGGAAGCCAAAATGGCGGATCTGGGCTTGCCAAACTTTGGTCCATCCTTTGCAGTGTCCTGTTCCAACCATGGCGGTGACGCTTTGGTCGGCGTGACGCAGTGGGATGCCTCGGCCAAGACATGGTCGCTGATCTCGGACTTCAAAGCGACAGATGGCGATGTCATTGGCCCTCTGATCGACGAAGATTCCAAAGCCTATGCTGCGGAAAATGGCATCGAAGGTCGGTGCTGATCTAAAATTTCCTGGCGGCGGTGTGGATATCGCCGCCAGGGTTCTTTGAGTATTTTTGGAACAATGAAGAGGCTGTGATGCTTGATACCGGTGGCAGTGAAGAGACTGTTCTTGAGGTCAACAATATCGAAGTGATCTACAACCATGTGATCCTTGTTCTGAAAGGTGTGTCATTGACCGTTCCCAAAGGGGGCATCACGGCGTTGTTGGGCGGCAATGGGGCTGGTAAGACAACGACGCTCAAGGCGATTTCCGGTTTGTTGGCGTCGGAACGTGGGGAAGTGACCAAAGGCGCGATCTCGGTCAATGGCTCTAATACAGCGGGCATGGATCCAGCAGATTTGGTGAAGCTGGGTATCGTGCAGGTCATGGAGGGACGTCATTGTTTTGAGCACCTGACCATCGAGGAAAACTTGCTGACCGGGGCCTATACGCGGACCGACGGCAAGGGTGCCGTCGCTGCAGATCTTGAGATGGTATATAATTATTTCCCGCGCTTGCGCGAACGCCGGAAGTCCCAGGCAGGCTATACATCAGGTGGCGAGCAGCAAATGTGCGCCATTGGGCGGGCGTTGATGTCCAAGCCAGAGACAGTGTTGCTGGATGAGCCATCAATGGGTTTGGCGCCGCAATTGGTCGAACAGATTTTCGGTATTGTGAAAACAATCAACGAAGAACAGGGCGTGACGATTTTGCTGGCCGAGCAGAATACCAACGTTGCGCTGCGTTTTGCGCATCATGGCTATATTTTGGAAAGTGGCCGTGTGGTCATGGAAGGCCCGGCGGCTGAATTGCGCGAAAACCCGGATGTGAAAGAATTCTATTTGGGGATGTCTGATGAGGGGCGGAAATCATTTCGCGACGTGCGCTCTTATCGTCGTCGAAAAAGGTGGTTGAGTTAGGGACAAGACTGCAATTTTTGGATTGGGTGTCAGAAAGCAAAGTGCCATATTCCATTTTAGCGTCAGAGCGGCATTTGAGGTCCGGCATGACAAGATATGGGGACCATGATGGAAAAAGTTGCCTGCAGAACACCCGCCAAAGAGCGTCCCGGGGTCACAAAGATCCCAAAATGGAAATTTGACTCTGTCCGCGCGGCGATTTTGGCCGCCATTGGAACAGAGGAACTGGCTTTTTCAGATTTGGAGGCCGAAGTGCGTAAAAATTTGGCAGATGATGACTACCACAGGATGGGGTCCTTGGGGTGGCATGTCACCACGGTGAAATTAGAGATGGAAGTGCGCGGCGAAATTGAGCGTCTTCCGGGCAATGGGCCGCAAAGGCTCCGGCGGGTGGTATGACGCATTTTGACGATCTTGAAACGCGCTCGCAAGACGCGCGTTTGGCATCCCAGACAGAGGCCTTTCTGGCCGCAGTATCTGCCGCACAAAACGTCGAGGGATCGTGCCTTGTTGCGGATGGCGCAGTGGCGGGTTTAGACGATTTGATCAAGCTTCCGGTGTTGCGGAAATCTCAGCTTGTGGAATGGCAGAAAGCGGCTCCGCCGTTTGGCGGGATGGTGGTCAAGAATGCGGCCCATATTTTTCAAAGCCCGGGGCCGATTTATGAACCTGGTGGGATCAGCCATGATTGGTGGCGCATGGGACGGTTTCTTCATGCGGTTGGGATCGGCAAAACGGACATTGTTCAGAACTGTTTTGGGTATCATTTGACACCTGCGGGCATGATTTTTGAAAGCGGTGCGCGCGCGGTTGGGGCTGCTGTGGTTCCTGCCGGAACGGGACAGACAGAGTTACAGGTGCAGGCAGCCAAAGACATTGGGGTGACATCCTATGCCGGAACGCCAGATTTCCTGAAGGTCATCTTGGACAAAGCCGAGGCGATGGGGAAGCGTTTGAACATTACCAAGGCTGCCGTGGGTGGTGGCGCCTTATTCCCGAGCTTGCGTCAGGAATATGCAGATCGCGGTATCAGTTGTTTGCAATGCTATGCCACTGCGGACCTTGGCAATATTGCCTATGAGAGTGCAGCGATGGACGGCATGATTGTCGATGAAGGGGTGATCGTGGAAATTGTGACGCCCGGGACCGGGGATCCGGTGGTGCCGGGTGAGGTCGGGGAAGTTGTGGTGACCGCGTTGAACCTGGATTATCCGTTGATCCGATTTGCGACTGGAGATCTGAGTGCGGTGTTGCCGGGGCAAAGCCCGTGTGGGCGCACGAACATGCGGATCAAGGGCTGGATGGGGCGTGCGGATCAGACAACTAAGATCAAAGGTATGTTTGTACGTCCCGAACAGGTCGCAGCTCTTGTGGCACGTCATGATGAGATTGTGAAAGCGCGGGTGATCGCTTCGCGCGATGGAGAGCAGGACGCAATGACAGTGCGGTTGGAAACAACGGGCGGAGATGCGCGCGCATTTGCCAACTCTGTTCGTGAAGTCCTTAAGCTAAAAGGCGACGTGGAAGTTGTGGTGCCGGGGAGCCTGCCCAAGGATGGGCTGGTGATCGAAGACACACGCTCCTATGACTCAGCCTGAGCCAACGTGAGCTAAAGCTCACCTTACGAACAACATCAGCCGTTATAATGTAGGGTGAGCTTCAGCTCACGCGCTGTTGCGGAATGTGATGCGGCGCAGCGCCAGCGCAAATATCAATACGCCCGCAACCCCGATAAGTGCGTACCACCACAAGATAGCCTGAATATCCGTCAAGGGCATGCTATCGACTTGCGAGGTGGAACCTGCGGCAAGTGCAAGACTGGCGGCAAACAACAGGCGTCCAAAGAAACTCTTTAGGGACATGAACGTCGCCCGCGTTTCATCTCCGAGAAGGGGTTGCAGGTGTGCGACGATAAAGGGCGTCGACAGTGAATCCGGCACCATGCGCATCAACAATAACACAATCGCAAAAGCGGTCCCAAAAACAGACAGCGCCCAGGCAAGGCCCACTTGCATGGCAAACGCCACCACAAGCAACGCACCAAGCCCAATGCGGGCGCGCAACGCAGGCGCAATCAGGGACACCACAACGGACAGTCCCATCATCACCGCCGATACCGTGCCGCTGACCAGCGGGGCCTCTATCGCGATGTTTCCGGCATGGAGTGTTTCTGCGATGAAGGGTTGCCCAAAGACAAAAGGA
>CALHST010000209.1 GCA_938038825.1 uncultured Paracoccaceae bacterium
CATGAGCGTCTGCGCGCGTTGTTGCAGCCCTTGCTCGCGACATCGTTTTTGCTGTGTGACTGGCTGGTGGACAATGATCATTTTGGGGCTGAACAAATCATCATTGGCAGCGCGTCGTCGAAAACCGGGTTGGGGTTGTGCAAATTCCTGGCGGATTTGCCGGGCCGTCCCAAAAAGATTGTGGGCCTGACCTCGCACGGCAACGCTGATTTTGTCCGCGCCCTGAATGCCTGTGATCAGGTGATCACCTATGACGCGGTCGACACAATTGATCCGGTGCCGTCTGTCTATGTGGATATGTCCGGCAATGCCGAGGTCAAAGCGCAGCTTCACACCCATCTGGCAGAGGTCCTTAAACATTCCTGCGCAGTTGGCACCAGCCATTGGGACAAGTTCAGGATGTCACAAGACCTTGCGGGCCCCAAACCCAAGTTCTTCTTTGCACCGGCCCAAATCGAAAAGCGGCGCGCTGATTGGGGGCCCGGTGTCATCGAAAAACAAATCGCAGCAGCATGGCAGGGCATTGCGTCCGATGCGCAATCTTGGCTGGATGTGACATGTCATACGGGGCTAGAGGCCGCTCTTCCGGTTTATGATGCCTTAGCACGGGGCAAGGCGAACCCGCGTGATGGTCACATAATCGAGTTAACCTGAACAGGACGCGCCACCCAGAACGCAGAATTTCGCGCAATGTGGGTGGTTCAGGGCGACAGGCACCTCTGCCTCTTCCAGGGTGGTGCCAAGTTCGAATTCTGCATCATAGGGCAGCAATGTACAGGCCAGCACGGCAGGCTTTTCAGCCCCTTTGCGTTTCACCACCATGCGCGAGGATGCGCACATCATCGCATTGGGCGACTTGTCCAAGATGCCCCAACAGGCCGTGGTAATTTCCGGCACGTCCACCGTTTCGTCCATTTCCGGGAACAACACTGTTTCCGCCGGGTTTGATGCATCAATGTCAAAAGCGTGGTCTGTATAGAACGCGCCGTAACCCGCACGGCTTTGTGCATCGCTGTCACCCCAGATGGTGCGGCCCGCCACAGCCATCTTGAACCCATTGTCGCGCAGCCATTCCATGCCAACCAATGTTTTGGCAAAGCTGCCCGCGCCGCGTTCTTCGTCATGCAGGGTTGCATCATAGTGATCGACAGACACCCGCATGGTGATCTTGCCGGGATAGGCTTCGTTCAGGTCCACCAACCCGCGCTGCATCTTCTTGCGCATCATCGGGCGCATTGCATTGGTCAGGATCAACACATCATACCCGCGTTCCAGCGCGGCACGCGTGATGTCGATCATGTCGGGGTTCATGAACGGCTCGCCCCCGGTAAAGGCGATTTCGCGCACGTTCCAATTGCGATCTTCCAGTTGGTCCAGATACTGAGCAACCTCTGCCGTCGTGATATAGACAAGCGCATCATTGGTGGGCGAGCTTTTGATATAGCAGCTTGCACATTCAATGTTGCACAAAGTTCCTGTATTAAACCACAGGGTTTGCGGATCACTCAGCGCGACTTTGGCGCGGGCTTCGCCTTTGGCCGTGACGTTGGGGTCCTGGAATTTGCCTGTATTGGCGTCTGCGAGGTCTTTCATTGGTGCCCCTTGAGTGACAATTTGCTCGGACACTAATCTTAGTGGCGCCGGGCGCAAGAAAAAATGTGGTCTAATCGGCGTTGACGGTATTGTGATCATTTCTGGGTATGTTAGGGCTAACATGCTAGCAAAACGGGGATGTTGGCAGCTGAATTGTTCATCCCGTAAGGAGGACTTGTTGTGGTCTCGCGCGTAATTCCTGTTGAACCGTTCGATTTGGTCATTTTCGGTGGTACCGGTGATTTGGCCCGACGAAAGATCCTGCCGGGGCTGTTTCGCAGATTCTGCGCAGGCCAGATGCCCAAAAATTCTCGTATTATTGGGGCGGCCCGTGCGGATATGGACGCGGCGGCCTATCAGGCCTTTGTGGGTGAGGCGATTTCCGAATTCGGCGGCGCGCGCACCTGCGAAGATGGGACGTTACAAGAGTTCTTGGCGCAAATCAGTTACCAAACCGTGGATATTCGCGGAGATAACGGCTGGGACATGCTTAAGGCTGACTTGTCAGGCGATGGTCGGGTCGAAGCGTTCTATTTCTCGGTGGGGCCAAGCCTGTTTGGTGATATTGCCGAACGTCTGCATCGCTTTGGTATGGCCACGCCTGACACACGGATCGTCGTGGAAAAACCCTTTGGCCGGGATCTTGACACCGCAAAGGCGCTGAACGCAACGCTGGCCACCCATTTCGAGGAAGGCCAGATCTATCGGATTGATCACTATTTGGGCAAGGAAACGGTTCAGAACCTCATGGCGGTTCGGTTCGGCAATGTGTTGTTCGAACCATTGTGGAATTCCCAATATATCGACCACATCCAGATCACCGTTGCGGAAACCGTGGGCGTTGGTGGGCGCGGTGAGTATTATGACAAATCGGGTGCCATGCGGGATATGGTGCAAAACCATTTGATGCAATTGTTGTGCCTGATTGCCATGGAACCCCCGGCCAAATTTGACCCGGATTCCGTGCGGGACGAAAAGCTGAAAGTCATCCGCGCGCTAGAGCCGGTAGAATTGCACCACATGGTACGAGGCCAATACGAAGCAGACGGTGATGAACCCGATTACCGCACGGCGGTGAATGATCCCAGATCCCGTACAGAAAGCTTTGTGGCGATCAAAGCGCATGTGTCGAATTGGCGTTGGGCGGGCACGCCGATCTATTTGCGCACGGGCAAGAACCTTGTGGCGCGCTCGTCCGAAATTGCGGTGGTCTTCAAACCCTTGGCGCATTCGATTTTCAGCACGGGAGAGGCAGACTTGCCCTCCAATGTGTTGGCCATTCAGTTGCAACCCAACGAAGGCATCACCATGAACGTGACGATCAAGGAACCCGGTCCCGGTGGGATGCGCCTTGTCGATGTGCCTTTGGATATGACTTTTGCCGAAGCCTTGGGGGAAGAGGGCGGTGATCCACCGGACGCCTATGAACGCCTGATCATGGATGTGATCCGGGGCAACCAAACCCTGTTCATGCGCGGAGACGAAGTCGAGGCCGCATGGGCATGGACAGACCCCATCATCGAAGGCTGGCAGGCGCGCCATGATGTCCCCAAACCCTATGAGCCGGGCAGTTCTGGTCCCACAGATTCCGATCAACTGATGATCCGGGACAACCGCAAATGGCGGGAGATCAAAGTATGAATATCGTCGACTATGCCGATCGCGAGATGTTGGCTTTGGCCGTGGCAGATCGCCTTGTCAGCGATTTGAAAACCGCGTTGTTGCATCATGATCACGTGACTTTGGCAGTGCCGGGCGGAACCTCTCCGGGGCCGATTTTTGATGTGATGTCTGCTGTGGCGCTGGATTGGGATCGCGTGTCGGTCATGTTGACGGATGAACGGTGGGTGCCCGAAGGGCACGAACGGTCCAACACAACGCTGGTGAAATCCCGTCTTCTGAAAGGGGCTGCAGCCGCAGCCGGGTTCGTACCCTTTGTGGATGAGGGCACACCAGAAGAGGTCTGTGCACAGAAATCCGTTGGCATGGCCGCACTGTTGCCGATTTCGGTGATGTTGCTGGGCATGGGCGAAGACATGCACACTGCGTCCCTGTTCCCGGATGCGCCGGGCTTGGACGCAGCGTTGGCGCCAGATGCTCCGGCTTTGTGTGTCGTGAAACCAGACAGCCAGCCGGATGCGCGGGTCAGCCTTGCAGGTCACGTGATCGCAGGCGCATTGGCCAAACATTTGGTGATCTATGGCGCCGCAAAACGCACCGCGTTGGACCGGGCCAAGGATCTTGCCCCCGAAGTTGCCCCGATCCACGTGGCGATGACAGATTTGACAGTACATTGGGCGGAGTAACAGCCATGTGGGATAGCTTGAAAACACTGGCCGACCGGGATCTGCGGATCCTTGACTTGTTTGACGCAGACGACACGCGGGCAGGGGCTTATTCGACCACGGCCTGCGATATGCTGTTTGACTATTCCAAGACGGGTATCGATTCTGCGGCCAGGGATGCCTTGTTGGCCTTGGCGGATCGGGCCAATTGGACGGCACGCCGTGATGCGATGTTTTCCGGCGAGAAGATCAACGAAACGGAAGGGCGCGCAGTCTTGCACACGGCGTTGCGCAATCTGGATGGCGACCCGATTGACGTGGACGGCGCAGATGTCATGCCCGAGGTTTTGGCGACATTGGATCGCATGGCAGAGTATGCAAACGCGGTCCGGTCCTCGGATATTACAGATGTGGTCAATATCGGAATTGGCGGATCTGACTTGGGGCCTGTTATGGCTGTGCGCGCACTTAGCCCGTATCACGATGGACCGAACGTGCATTTTGTGTCGAACGTGGATGGTGCACATATCTCGGATATCTTGCGGGGGCTTAATGCCAAAACCACTTTGGTGATTGTGGCCTCTAAAACCTTTACCACCATTGAAACCATGACCAATGCCCGCACAGCCCGCGCGTGGATGCAAGATCAGGGCGGCGACCCCGCAGCACAATTCGCAGCGCTTTCGTCGGCCGAAGACAAAACGGCTGACTTTGGTATCCCAGCCGAACGCGTGTTTGGCTTTGAGGATTGGGTTGGGGGGCGTTATTCCATGTGGGGGCCCATTGGCCTTAGCATTATGATGGCCATTGGCGCAGAAGCGTTTCGCGCATTCCTGCGAGGTGGCCAGCGGATGGATACCCATTTCTGCGCCGCCAAAGGTGTTGAAAACATGCCCTTGATGCTGGCGCTTGTCGGGATCTGGCATCGCCAAGGCTGCGGCTTTGGATCCCGCGCTGTGCTGCCTTATGATGAACGTCTGGGCCGTTTGCCTGCGTATCTGCAGCAGCTTGAAATGGAAAGTAACGGCAAGTCCGTTGCGATGGACGGGCAGGCGCTGCCGGTGCCCTCTGGCCCGATTGTCTGGGGAGAGCCGGGCACCAACGGGCAACATGCGTTTTACCAATTGATCCATCAGGGCACAGATGTAATCCCGTGTGAATTTTTGGTGGCGGCCAATGGGCATGAGCCGGACCTGAAACACCATCACGCGTTGCTGGTGGCCAATTGCCTTGCACAATCCGAAGCCTTGATGCGCGGGCGCACCCACGATGAAGCGCGCGCCAAGATCCAAGGGACGTTCGAAGGCGCAGAGCTGGAACGCCAAGCGGCCCACCGGGTGTTCGCAGGCAACCGCCCATCAACCACATTGATGTATCCAACGCTGGATCCAGCGACCTTGGGCGCGATCATCGCGTTGTATGAACACCGGGTCTTTGTCGAAGGCGTGATTTTGGGCATCAATTCATATGATCAATGGGGCGTGGAACTGGGCAAAGAACTTGCCACGGCGTTGGGGCCCATTGTGGCAGGCGATGAAAGTGCCGAGAGCAAAGACGGCTCCACCCGCGCATTGGTGTCGTTTCTTCACCAAAACCGGGTCTGATCCGAAAATCTGATGCATCGGCATGCGACGCGCTGATTTTGCAAAGCTGTTCTGAACAAAGCGGGCGGGTATCCCAGCCGCTTTGGACATTTGCGGGCCAAATGGGATAAAGACTGTTTCTTTTGAACCTCTGACGGCGGAGGAAATCGAGTAGGTCGACACCCCCTTTCGCTTTTTTGGTGTTTGTCATAACTGGCACGGCCGCCTCTGTCCTCCGGCGTGTGGGGGAATGCCCGTGATCATTGAACGCGCGCCGTTCCAATTCCTTCAAAACACCGCACTAAGCCACCCAAAACAAGCGCATTGCGAACAAAGGACCGACGGTAGCGCATCGTTGCGTATGTCGGGTGTGCGGAGAGGCTGTGTGAAAATTCCCCCTTTTGATCCAGATGATACTATAATTTCCGTACTCGGTATGGAGGTTGTTTATGTCTCATTTCATCGAAGGTTTAGATCGCCAGCAGACGATGTTGCTGCCTGAGCACTTTGACGATTACGTCGATGAACACAGCCCCGTTCGTGCCATTGATGCCTTTGCTGACCTGCTTGATCTCGCTGTCCTTGGCTTCAGTGCGCAGCCCGCCGTGACTGGTCGGCCTGGGTATCATCCGGGGTTGATGTTGCGGATTTATCTTTACGGATATCTGAACCAGATCCAGTCGTCGCGGCGGCTGGAACGGGAATGCGGGCGTAGCCTGGATCTGATTTGGTTGA
>CALHST010000210.1 GCA_938038825.1 uncultured Paracoccaceae bacterium
GATCGTATGGGCGGACACATCCGGCTGCGGATCTTCGCACGCGGCGAGCCCAAAGCTAAGACTGGCCGCCCATACCCAACGCATCGGCGTTTAGGAAACTGGGTTGCGATAGCTCATGCGCCGGACGGACCCCGTTTTTGACCGCATCAGCAGAGTTTCGCAGGTCACCCAACCGGGTTCGCGTTGAATGCCCGGCAGCAAAGTCCCGCCAGTTACACCTGTTGCCGCGAAAATCACGTCTGACGTGCACATATCATCACGGGCGTAGACCCGATCCAGATCGGTAATGCCTGCTTTTGCAGCGCGACCGCGTTCATCGTCATTGCGAAAGGTCAGTCGACCCCACATTTGACCACCCATGCATTTCAGCGCAGCTGCCGCCAAAACGCCTTCGGGTGCGCCGCCGCTGCCCATATACATGTCGATACCAGTAGACGGTTCCGCGCAATGCATGACGCCCGCCACATCACCGTCAGTGATCAAGCGGATAGAGGCCCCTGTGGATCGGATCTCGGCGACCATGGCATCGTGGCGTGGGCGTTCCAGCACACACACTGTGATGTCTTTTGGGGCGCAGCCTTTGGCATTGGCCATGGCAGAAATGCGCGTGGCCGGTGGCATATCCATTGTCACCACGTCTTTTTCATAACCGGGACCAATTGCCAGCTTGTCCATATAGACGTCCGGGGCATGCAGCATGGTGCCTTTGGGCCCCATGGCGATTACGGTCAGTGCGTTTGGCATGTCTTTGGCGGTAAGCGTTGTGCCTTCCAGTGGGTCCAGTGCGATATCCACACCGGGGCCGTTGCCTGTTCCGACTTCTTCACCAATGTACAGCATTGGTGCTTCGTCGCGTTCCCCTTCGCCAATGACAACGGTGCCCGCAATTTCCAACTGGTTGAGCTGCTCACGCATGGCGTTGACGGCGGCTTGATCCGCTGCCTTTTCATTACCGCGCCCAATCCATTCAGCACTGGCGATGGCGGCTTGTTCCGCCACGCGGGCCAAGCCCAAGGAAAGCATGCGGTCGTGAAATTCAGGTTGAGCGATCATAAATTCGGTCCTTAAGTGATTTAGTCATTGGCCATAACGGGCCAAAACACATCTGCCAAGAATGGTGGCGCTCACAGTGCTTCGATACGAATTGCAACGGGGTTTTCTTGCACTACTCCGGTGCTGTCCATGGATGTCATGGCTTCGTCCAAGGCGGGGCGCGCAGTTTTGTGCGTTACAATGATGACTGTGGCGACGTCTCCGTCGTGTTCCCGTTGGCGCATACGATCAATAGAAATACCAGCATCACCCAACGCAGATGCCACTTTGGCCAAGGCGCCGGGTTTGTCTGTCAAAGCCATGCGCAAGTAATACGGTGCTGGCAGCACGGATTGGGCAACGGGTGCAGCTTCTAGCGTGGCTGCAGGTTGACCAAACACGGGCAGGCGCAACCCACGGGCAATGTCGCAAATATCGCCCATCACAGCGCTGGCTGTCGGGCCTTCTCCGGCGCCGGGGCCACGCAACACAACTTGTTCCACGGCGTGTCCTTCGACAACAACCATGTTGGTTCCGCCTTCCAGGACGCCCAATGGCGACTGTGCGGGCACCAAACAGGGCATCATACGCTGTTCCAAGCCACGGCCCGTTTTCTGGGCAACACCCAGCAGTTTGATGCGATAGCCCATGTCAGCTGCATGTGTGATGTCATCTAAGGTGACGCGCTGAATGCCTTCGATTTCGATCCCGGCAAAATCAACTTTGGTTCCAAAGGCGATAGAGGACAGCAAAGCCAGCTTATGGGCTGCATCAATGCCGCCCACGTCCAGATTTGGATCGGCTTCAAGATAGCCAAGCTTGGCGCATTCATCGAACAACACGTTATAGCCTTGTCCAGTGGCTTCCATGCGGGTCAAGATATAGTTGCAGGTCCCGTTCATGACGCCCATGACGCGGCTGATTTCGTTCGCGGCCAACCCTTCGGTCAAGGCCTTGATAATGGGAATGCCGCCCGCGACCGCGGCCTCGTAGCGGATGTTCGCGTTTTTGCTTTCGGCCAATTCTGCGAGGGCCTGCCCATGCATGGCGAGCATAGCTTTGTTCGCCGTGACCACATCTTTGCCAGCGGCAAGTGCGGCTTCAGTGGCTGCTTTGGCAGAGCCTTCTGCCCCGCCCATCAATTCGACAAACACATCAACATCATCGCGGGTTGCCAAGGCGACAGGGTCATCTTCCCAGCCGTAATCCGACAAAGACACGCCGCGATCTTTGGCGCGGCTGCGCGCAGAAACTGCCGAAATTTGGATGCTGCGTCCGGTGCGTTTGGTCAAAAGCGCGGCCTGTTGTCGTATGATTTTCACGACTCCGGTGCCAACTGTTCCCAAACCCGCAATCCCAAGGCGAAGTGGTTGTGTCATAGGGATATCCTTTTCGGCCTGTTCACGCGCGGCAATACCTGCATCGCGCGGGCCTTGCAACGCGCCAATTCAGCGATTTCGGGCGGAGTCAGGGGTTTTTACGCCTTGGGCGATGCGTTGGCGCGTTTTGCGATCAATGACATCGCCGCGTAAAGCAGCCCCGCGCGCCTTCAAGTCCGCAACGCGGGTGGTCAATGTGTTTTCTATCGCAACTCGATTGATGCTTTGCCCTTCGGGCAAGTTCAAAATGGGTTCAATCGGAACAAGCTTGGGATAGGGTGTTCCCTTGATATCGTCCCCGATCAAGGCGTCCAGTTCGGGAAACTGGGTGCAGGCCGTCATCGGCACAATTAGGATCAGGACACGCCACATGACGCAGATGTGCCACGGGTTCAGGGCTGGGGCAAGAGAAGGCTTTTCATCTGAACGCATGTTCAGTTAAATGCTGCCCATGGCACGCACTGCAGGATCACATTCTGACATAACGGGACCTCGGATAGAAAAGGCCGCGTTGCGACTGATCGCTCGCCATGGCTTTGCGGCGGTGTCCATGCGCCAGATCGCGGCCGACGTTGGGGTGCAGGCCGGGGCCTTGTACAATTATTTGCCGGACAAACAGACATTGCTGGCGCGTCTTATGGTGCGCCATATGGAAGACTTGCTTGACGCGAGTGCGGACTTGTCCGCTGGCTCTCCAATGCAAAGATTGCAGGACTTTGTCCATTTCCACATCGAACAGAACCTGAACCGGGCAGACGAAGTCTTTGTTGCCTATATGGAATTGCGGAACTTGAACGCTGACAATTTCGCAACGGTAGAGCGCCTGCGCAACACCTATGAAGCCAAGTTGGAAGACATTTTGGCCGTCGGCGCCCGCGATGGCACCTTTACGTTGGCCGACACGAAAATCACGACGCGCGCAGTGATCGCCATGCTGAATGGCGTGAACACATGGTTCCGGGATGGCGGAGAACTGTCATTGGAATCGGTGCAAAAAATCTATTGGGATCTGGTTCGTAAATCCGTAACTGTCTTTTAGATTTTTAATCCTTGTTTACTTGTTTGATCTATTGATGAACGCACAAAGTTCATTGGAGAAGGCTCATGGATCCGCAGGATATTGCGCTGCTCGATCTGATCGAACATCCCATATTCGCATTGGAAGCGGACGAAGAGGGCACTCCGCGTTATGTGGCTTTTAATGCCTGTGCGCTTTCGATTCTGGGCCGTCCATTAGATGCCATCATCGGGAAAAGTGCGCGTGACGTGTATCCGGGGCATTTGGGTGAAACGGCGATGCGGCATCATAAGAAAATGCTGCTGACTGGAACGGCCAAAAGTTATGAGATTTTGTTGCCGTTTGGGTCTGAACAAAGATTGGTTCGCACGTCTTTGCGCCCAGTTCTTGACAAACACGGGCGTGCAATACGGCTTATCGGAACGTCGACGGATGTTACCAGCGAAGTCGTTACAAAAACTGTGCAAGATTCGGTCGCCAACATCCAACAGGAAATGGAAGAATTTGTCAGTCTTGCGGCCCATGATTTGCGCACCCCCATGCGCCACATCAATGTGATTGCGGATATGTTGCGCGATGGGTTTCAGGATCTGGGTGATGGCAAGCTTGAACTGATTGATATGCTGGAAAGCGTCGGCACCAAATCCATGTCGCTGATTGGCGACATCCTGCGCCATGCGGACGCGACCACCGCGAAAGAGCAAAAGGCCGAGTTTAGCCTGACGGAAGTGATCAAAGACATTATGGGGCTGTTGGACCCTATTGGGAAATGTGTGGTTCATATGCCGGATTGTAAAATCCGTGCGGATCGTCAGGCGGTCCAGATTATTTTGCGCAACCTTGTTGATAATGCCGTGAAACATGGGGCGTCTGATGACCATTCCTGGATCGATTCCGTGCCCTTGACCCTGCGGTTTTCTGTGGCGTCCCCGCACAGGGGGACGCTGGAATTTTCGTTGGAAGACAATGGGAAAGGCTTTGAAGACCCAGATGTCATGTTCCGCGACAGCCGGGCGCTCAAATCGGAAGGTGGCTTTGGATTGCTGGGAATCCGTCGCCTGTTGCATGCGCGAAACGGGACATTGACGGCGGAAAACCTGCCGGACGGCACGGGCGCGAAAATCGGGTTCTCTTTGCCGGGCACTATCTTGTCGCTGCAGAATAAGGATCTGCCGCACCGACAGGGCCCAAAACTTAATGTGCGGGGCGAATAAAGGTGCCATTGCGCAGGTCTTTCATGGCTTGGTGCAATTCCTCTTGCGTGTTCATCACAATGGGGCCGTGCCACGCGACAGGCTCGTCAATGGGTGCACCGGATATCAGCAAAAAACGCGCCCCTTCGAGACCGGCTTGCACGGTCACTTCATCCCCTGTGCCAAACCGAACCAAGGTACGGTTTCCGGAATAGTCGCGGATATTGACCTCTTCGCCAGCCACCTCTTTTTCCAGCAGAACCCCGGTGGGTGCGGATGCATCGGCAAAAGCGGCTTGGCCTTCAAAGACATAGGCAAAGGCGCGGCGATAGGTGTCGATTTTGAAGGTTTTGCGCACGCCTGCCGGGACAAAGATGTCAAGATATTGCGGATCTGCGGCGATCCCGTCCACGGGCCCCGTTTTTCCCCAAAACGTGCCAACAATGACTTTCACGCGTGTCCCATCATCATCCACGATTTCAGGGATTTCTGATCCTTGAACGTCTTGATACCGAGGGGCTGTCATCTTTTGCGCGCCGGGTAAGTTCCCCCAAAGCTGGAACCCATGCATCTGTCCGGCATCATTCCCTTTGGGCATTTCCTGATGCAAGATGCCAGAGCCGGCCGTCATCCATTGCACGTCACCAGCGCCTAAAGTTCCAGTATTTCCAAGGCTATCGCCGTGTTCGACCGTGCCGGACAAGACATAGGTGATCGTTTCGATGCCGCGATGGGGGTGCCAGGGAAACCCTTGCAGAAAATCCTCGGGATGATCGTTTCGAAAATCATCGAACAACAGGAAGGGATCCAGTTCACTTGGGTCTTGAAAACCAAAAGCCCGATGCAATTTGACGCCAGCGCCTTCCAATGTTGGCGTGGCTTTGCGCGTTTCCAAAGTAGGGCGAAGCGACATAACACTCTCCAATTCCGTTTGGTTAAATCGTAAATGATTGCAAATGCGTCCCACGACAATGCCTGCCTGCGCACGGGCGCTCTGCAAAAACAAACGAATGTGAATTGCACTGTTGCTTGTCGTTTTTGAACGGTCAGCGCAGGCAATGGACGTTTTCAAATGCATCTGTGGCACATGCGGGAAAGGGCAGAGCATGAAAGTTGGTTTTATTGGACTGGGGAACGTAGGCGGTAAACTGTCTGGCAGCCTGTTGCGCAACGGCGTGGCGGTGCAAGTGCACGACTTGAACGCGGAATTTGTCGCGGCAAAAGTTGCGAGTGGTGCCGAGGATGGGCAGAATCCGGCGGCCATGATGCAATCCTGCGACGCAGTAATCACCTGTTTGCCCAGTCCGGCTGCAAGTGCGGCCGTTATGGAAGACATGTTACCCCATGTCGGCCCCGGGAAAATCTGGATGGAAATGTCGACCACCGACGAAGCCGAGGTAAAGCGGCTTGGCGACAAGGTCATCGAAAAAGGCGGGGATGCCGTTGATTGTCCTGTTTCTGGTGGGTGTCATCGCGCGGATACAGGCAATATCTCGATCTTTGCGGGGTGTGACCGGAACACGTTTGAACGCATCTTACCGCTTTTGACGATCATGGGACGGCGCGTGTTGCATACGGGGGATCTTGGCAGCGCGTCTGTGTTGAAGGTGTTAACAAACTATCTTGCGACCGCCAATCTGGTGTCATGTGCCGAAGCGTTGACCGTCGCCAAAGGTGCAGGCATGGATTTGGGCACAGCATTCGAGGCGATGCGGATTTCGTCTGGAAATTCGTTTGTGCATGAAACCGAAAGTCAGGTTATTCTGAACGGGTCGCGCGATATTTCGTTCACAATGGATCTTGTCGCTAAGGACATTGGTCTTTTCCAGGATGTTGCGGATCGCGCAGGGGTGCCTCTTGATTTGAACCCTTTGTTGATCTCGCTGTTTGACGATGCGATCGAAAAATATGGACCGCGTGAGTTGTCACCCAATATTATCAAGCGGTTAGAAGACAAAACGGGACTGGATGTTCGGGCTCCGGGGTTCCCCGCCGAAATGGTTGATGATGAACCCGAAGAAGCCGGGGCCGAGGTGATCGTCACGCGTTAACTTGCCAGCCGCCGCCTGTGTCGATAAGGCCCCGGTATGGATGATACTTCTGAAGTTCTCGCAACCATCTCTGCATCGGCGGGTCGTCGATGGATGGGATTTCTGTCGATGTATGCGCTGGCGATACTATTGGTCTACGTTGCGTTTTCGCGTCCTCCTGAATTGGGATGGCAGGTCTTTTTGTTGATCACAGGAGGGGCCGCGTTTTGGTTGGCGGATTCGTTGCGCCGTGCCACAGCGCGGACCATCGAACTGACACAGGAAGAACTGCGGGATACGTCGGGCGAATGCATTGCATTGGTGGCTGACATAACCCGCGTCGAACGCGGAGCCTTTGCATTCAAGCCGTCCAATGGATTTTTGGTACGCACCAATACAGCACAAGGCCCGCGCAGATGGCTGCCCGGGCTTTGGTGGAGAGTTGGTAAACAGATTGGGATCGGTGGCGTTACGCCGGGATCACAAACCAAGTTTATGACTGAAATTCTGTCCGCCCTGATCGCTGAGCGGGACGGACAGATTTAAAGATCTGCTGCGATCAGGTTCCAGTTCCATTATCGTATAGCACCTGTGGTGCGTAACGTGGACGGGTGAAGACGAAGTTGTAAATGAGCCGGTCTTCAAAACCGATGTTGAACACGGGTTCAAAGTCAACATAGGTCTCAACAACGGTGATAATTTCGTTGTCAGGCATGTTTGGAAGACGGTCTTTCCAGTTTTCGACTTCTGCCGGGGTGGCGCCGATGATGTTTCCGCGTCCTTCGGACCATTCCAATTCGAACTTGTCGTTTTCACCATCATATTTGACAGCAGTAATACGAATGGATGCATTGTTGTTGTGAGCCGCCGTCATGAATTTGAACAATTCTAGCGAACCCGACACATATGCATCATCGATCGGCGTCGTTTCACGAGACACCATATCGCTGATCGTGAACGCAACTTTTTGGTTCACCGAATTCATGCGGAACCCGTAAAAGGCATCGTAAACAAAAAGCAAAGCAAAGAACATTGCGGGCGTCAGGATGATGATCTCAAGAGACCAGCTGCCATCTTCTTCGTTAGCGAACCGTTTGAAAAACCGGTTCTTTGGAACGGTGATTTTCATGATTAAGGCTCCTGAACAAAGGCGCTGATCGCGACCATCGCGGATCGACCGCCGCCATCTGCGTTACGATAGAATGCTGCGCCAAGCCCCACTTGTGGGAACACCGGTTGGAACTTGTAGCATGCGCGAAGAACCATCAGCTGGTGTTGCACACCGTTCTTGAATTGCCGAACGGGCTGAACTGGCTGGCTTGTATCAGAACAATCCGTTTCCCCGATCCCACCTGGGAAGGTGCGAACGTCAATTGGGCTCATCTGCAGTTTCAGCTCGTCGTCGCAGTCTTCCAAGAAGCCTGCATAATTGCAGATAGACAGCTTCAGCTGGCTGTGCGTGAACTTTGTGCTTGTGTTCAATCGCACATCGCGAACAGCCAGATCCAGACCTCTTTCCAAGAAGACTTGGCGGAACTGATAGAAGCCAAATTCAAAGCACGTCATGAAGACCAACAGCATGATCGGGAA
>CALHST010000211.1 GCA_938038825.1 uncultured Paracoccaceae bacterium
GCCATCCCAGAGGCCGTGGCAAACCCATCTTCGGCCCCTTCAAGGGCCGCGATACGCCGTTCGAACATTGCAACAGTGGGATTTCCGTAACGCGCATAAATGAATTCGTCTGGGCCACTTTCGATAAACCGGGCCTCTGCCGCTTCCGCTGATTCATAGACGAACCCTTGCGTCAAAAAGATTGCTTCACTCACTTCGCCGTATTGGCTGCGTGTTGTGCCGCCATGTACGGCTTTGGTGCGTTGTTTCCACGCGTTGTCCATCATGTCATCCTTTCCGGGCACAAAGCCCGATTAAAAAAGCCCCGTTCGTGGTCAGACGAATGGGGCTTGCCAATCGGGTGACCTCTTTAGCGGTGTTTTGACAAGTCGGTGCCTGTCGTGGCCCGCAATCCGGTTACAAATCGCCACAACGAGGCGTTTAAAACCTTAAACGAAGTTCGTCAATCCGCTGCGGTGCGGCAATGTCATCACGGGCTTGTTTGGCCACCTTGCCTTGTGCCGTGAAATTCGCATCATGAGGCGACCCGCCTTAGCAGGAGCTTTCTTATGGCCGATCCCATCCAACTGTATTTCTGGCCCACACCCAACGGCTGGAAAGCGTCCATCGCGCTGGAAGAGATGGGGCTGCCCTATGATGTGACCCTGATCAATATCGGCAAAGGGGATCAATTTGCCCCGGACTTCCTGAAAATTGCGCCCAACAATCGCATGCCAGCAATCGAAGATCCTGACGGCCCCGATGGACACCCGATCTCTGTTTTTGAATCTGGGGCCATCCTGCAATATCTCGCGGACAAAACAGGTAAATTCGGCGGGGACACACCCCGGGAAAAGATCGCGGTGACCGAATGGCTTATGTGGCAAATGGGTGGTGTGGGCCCCATGGCAGGACAAGCACACCACTTTTTGAAATACGCACCCTTGATGGATCCGCCGCAAGACCTGCCTTATGCCAAGGACCGGTATCGCAAAGAGGTGGCCCGCCTTTACGGAGTGCTTAACACACGGCTGGAAAACGCTGAATTTGCGGCAGGGCCAAATTACACCATTGCCGATATGGCGATTTGGCCATGGGCGTCACTTTGGGAAGGCCAGCAGCAAACGCTGGACGACAAACCCCACCTTGCCCGCTGGTTGGAAACAGTTGGAAACCGCCCCGGCGTACAAGCTGGTCGTGCGCTTCATGCTGATTTGCGCAAAGCCCCGTCCGCAAAAACGACGCAGAACAGTGCGATGTTTAAAAAGACCTAAGGCAGTTTCCTTCACACCCTAATTTGCGACAATGGCGATGTATTGCCCGGATTGGTGCAATATGCGCAACAAAGCGACTTTGAATATGATGAAGTCTTGGCAAACCGCCTATTTCTGGTTGTCATTGCTCTGCTGTGCCCGTTTACTAAGAGTATCTTTTATTTAAGAAATACAGGGATCAACTGTAATGAAGAAACTTCTTGGCGCAGTATCTGTTGCCGCTCTTCTAACAACACCGGGTTTTGCGGAAACGCAGCTTTTTAGCTTTGAAAGTGGCATCTTCACCGACGGCGGAATTTTGTCGGGCTCCTTCTTGGCAGAAGACTTGGACGGTGATTTTCAAATCAGTTCTTTCAACGGTGAAGTCAGCAACTTCGAAGCCGACTACATAGTGAACGATTCAGTCTTTACCTCGTTTGAGTTCTCATCCTTGTCGGGCGAACCGGAAGTCAATGATGGCCCCGGAGGCTTTGGCGGTCTTGTGTTCACCTTAGATGGCACGGGCCAACTGGGCGATGACTCTTACCGCGACATCGAAGGGCTATCGATTTTCAACGGGCAGTTTTCAATCGACATTGGTCCGGGACCTTTCGGGGAGGTATGTGGCGCTGCCGATGGCGCATGCGGTGCGATCTTTGAAGGCCTGCGATTTGGTGGCGGCGACCCCGTTGGACCTCCCCCTGTCTTTGAGGTGTTTAGTGACGACAACGAAGTGTTCAACGTACGCACAGAGCGCGATGGCGGAGGAGACATCGGTCCTGTGATCATCGCGCCCCCACAAAATGATGAACTTGAATTGGCGGTCACGTTTGAAAGCCTGACAGTCACAGCAGATGATCTGGGGTCAGAAATTGGCGTTGAAGGCCGCCCGTTCTTCCCGAATTTTGAAAGCGACGAAGGGTTTGAATTCACTGTACCAAATGTAGATCCCGGCGAGATCTTCTTTATCGATCCGGTGATTGCCGTGGGTTATACTTATGTCGCCGACGGAAACGCGTTTACGTCAGTACAAGCCCCGTCTCTGGCAACCGTACCCGATTCTGATGGTGAGTACCTTCTTACGGTCAACGGAATCACCGCGACTTTGTTGGCGGGTGGCATCATCGACTTCTCTGCGCTTCCCGGTCTTGTCGGACCTGTGACAGAATTCACAATCACAGGCATCGACACGGGCCTTGAACTGGACCCCGACAATCCATTGGCATTCCAAACTGGGATTGCGGTTGCCAATTCGGGTGTAGGCTTTGTGACACAGACGCCC
>CALHST010000212.1 GCA_938038825.1 uncultured Paracoccaceae bacterium
GTGTCGACTTTCGCAGACACGTCTATCTTTGGTCCGGTTGCAAGAATGTTGCCGCCGTTGGTCGACAGGTCCGACTCAAACCGCAGCTCTTCGCCCGAAGCAAAGATCGTCCCATTCGCCCCCGTGCCGCCGGATGCTGAAAATTTACCACCCAGCGATAATGTATGCCCCGTTGCCGCAACAAGGCCCCCGCCAGCTGGACCGCTTACATTGATTTGCGCGTTAGCCTCAACCGTTACAGTACGGTGCTTGGGCCCGACCGATGTGCCGGCTAAATTCAAAGGAGCCGGAGCCAAGTTGCGCAGGGTGACCTGCCCACCGGTGCCGCTGCCGCCGAGGCCCGACGCGTCAAGAATAGCCGCGCTGACAATTTCGACACCGCGGTCTTCATCAGGACCTACAGCCGCACCAATAAAGAAACGGCCATGGCTTTCGATCCAGATTTCGCCGCCATCCAGATCTGTACTGTCGGCCTTTGTTTTGCGGGCTGTCACAGTGCCGGAAACACGGGCGGACCCTGCCCCAAACCGAATGACACCGCCGCTGACGCTGGCATGGCTGGCGGACCGTCTTTGACTTGTGTTCACGGCAACCGCGCTTGCGCCAGCGTTCGCTTCGCCTTGGACCGTGATGCTGCCATCCGCGCGCAATTCACCCAATGTCCAAACATGCAACGACCGCGCATTCACGGAACTGCCAGATTCAAACGCAATAGTCCCGCTGCCAAGCGCGGCTGTGTTGTTCAGAACCGCCGCAAGATTGCCACGCCCTCCGGTCGCTGTTGTTAACGTCAAATGATCGGCTGTGATGCTGCCACCATTGCCAACCACAAAGCCGTCTGGATTCACAAGAAACGTGTTTGCAACGCTTCCATCTGTTTCGTGCGACAGTGTCAGCGACCCATTGATGGCGCTGGCACCACTGCCCGTGACAAAATTCACCAAAGCGTCTGTTGTTGCAGGTTGAACCAGCTCGAGTGCGGAACCCGCATCAAGGTTAAAGCTGCTGAACTCGTTCACACCAACATTGTTTACAATGTCAGTCGTTGTAATTGTGCGCAGTCCTGATGTCGCATCGGTCACGTCTGTCGCAGGCGTTGTCAGGGTAACCTGAGCATACGCCGGCGACATTTGTACCACGACCAAAGCAAAGCTGGAAAACACACCAATGCATTGGCGCGCAACAAGGCGCGCCTTACGCAGTCGTACCGTCATTTGGGGTCGGCTGCGCAACATCGCTTACTCCTCGGATGCTTTGAGTGCAGCGATTCCTGCAGAGAAGTTTTCCATATTGACGCGGGTCACAATCGGTTCCGCTTCGGGGCCGGTGCGATATCCAAACAAGATGCTGCCACCTGTGTCGTACATGTCCACTTGCTCTGCTGTCAGGGCAATTGCGGCTTCACAGACTTGTGCAAAGCACCGCTGCCAGATCATTTCGACCTGTTCTGCCTCGGCATCATTTTCCAGACGGAACACTGCGCCACCTGGAAGATAAATTCCCATAGGAACCTGTGCCAGCATGACTGCGCCGTCTTCAGTAGCAGGCAATCCCATCATGCGCACAACCAACGTGTTATCTGTACGCAGAACCTGTTCCTGCATCAGCCGACAGATATTGCGCGTCACTGTGACCGCGTCACAGCGAATGGCCCAATCACCAAAAAGCGTGTTCACGGGCGTATCAACAGGTGCTGCTTTGGCTTCGGTTTCGGCCGTTTGTGCTGTTGCGCCTGCAGTCATAACGCTAAGGGAAAGAGCCGCAAGAACCGCGCTCTGGCAAAGGGTTTTCAGGGTGTTGGACATGGAGATCTCCTAGAATGAAAAAGAAATGGACAGAACGCCGGCGGGATCGCCAGTCGCATCAAATCCTTCGGTTTTTTTGAGTGGCACGCCGACTTCGGCAATGACGTTGATTTTTTTGAACCCAGCACGAAGGCCAAGACCAAGGGACGTTAGAATGTCCCTGTCAGGCTGGTCTTGGCCAGCTTCTGTGAACAGTGAAACATGACCGATATCCCAAAACGCATAGGGCGAAAATTTGACCTTCCCTGCCTTGAAATCACACTTTCCGGGGCAGGATGCTTTGCTGCGTGCATGAAACCCACCATCGCCAGTCGCTACGAAATGCGGATACCCAACAAGTGAGCTGGTCCCGCCGACAGAGAACTGACGCAAAGAGGAAAGATTTTGGTCAGGTGCAAGTTGCACGCGACCTGTTAATTCAAGCACGAAGGTTTCGCTTAGTCGGCGGGCATAGTTGGCCGAGGCACTCAGTAAATAGTAACGTCCGTCAGTCTCAGAGGCGCCACCGCTGTCGGTGTTCCCAATCGCAAACCCATAGCTGGTGCGTAACGCTGCACGGGTCCACTGACGTTGTGTTGATAGCTGCGCTGTGATTTCCCGTAAATCTCTGGCGGTCAGGTCCAGATCCAAAATCCTGGACGTTGATCGCTCTGCCTTGAGAGAAACGGACCAAAACTTGTGACGATCCGGCTTTATTCCAAAAGGCCCGGTAAAGCCAAGAATAGCTGCTGTGCGTTCAGATTCCGGGTCAAGCACAACGGTTGGGCCGTTAACGACAGACCCCCTGCTGGATTCCAGTCCAAAGCTCATTCTGACGGCAGGCGCGATGGGATAAGACAGGTTCGTGGACAGCGTCAGCCCACCACGGTGTAACAGCAGCGATCCAGACAGGCGTTCCAGCCGATCAAAGCGGTCAAAGCTTGAAATTGAATTGTTCATCCCGACAGTGCCTAAGGCATCTGTCTGATGGTTGTTCACGCCAGACGACCAGCTCAGTCCGGGTGTTGTTCTGAACGCAATTGTCGCGTCAGTGGTGCCCGGAACGCTGCCGGGTTTAAATTCAACATGGTATTTCGCACCATGTGCAACTTCGAAAAACCGCGATGTTTCTGCAATGGCCTCGTAGTCGGGCTTTTCGCCTGCCGCGAACGGCAACTTACCGCGTAACAATCGGTTTTTTGTTCCGGACGTTTCCGTGACAATCAACTGACCCAAGCGCGCCTCGACCAAGGTCAGGTGCAGCGTGCCGCCAATCGCCACGTCTTGCGGTTCGATTAAGACTTTTGCGGTGACAATCCCGCGCTGCGCATACCGATTTTGTATGGCCCCAACGAGTTTTTGAACATCTGAAAACGTAATGCTTCGGTTAACGAATGGACGCGCGATCTCTTGCAATTCGGCTTGTGTCAGATAGGCGCTGTCATCAAAGCTGTATCCCGACAGTGAAAATCTTTGCGCTTCAGCCGTCGTCGCCGTTGAAAAGAGCATAACGAACAAGATCAGAAGACCCGCCATCAAACGGGCCGGCAAACGGAACATCCCGAAAGCGCATGCCGGTAGACGGACTTGCTTTTCTTCTGTCACAGCGCTCTCTCTTGTCAGTCATTCCATTAAGTCAAAAAACAAAGGCACATCGTTAACACTTCAAGCCGCTCGGAGTTCGAAACTCGCCATGTCATACGAAACAGAGAAACAGTCTGCGCATCGCCGGAAATGGATTAGCTGGGGGTGACGTATCCAGCGCGTTAACGTCAATTAGATGTTTTATATAAGAAATTTCGAACCTATTTTGCGACTTTCGCCCAAAACCGGTCACATTCTGGACTCCGAATGCGTCGGGTTTTGCGCTATCGCCAACGCCCGTCGGCGTCCATCAGGCCATATTAAGAAGGTCATCAGAACCAAAAGTCGCGCAAAGGTAGAAAGATTTGGGGACCGTACGAAACGGCCCCAGTGCCGCAGACCATGCGCACATGACATGCAATCGGTGATCAGTTGTGACTTGGCAGACGCTCAAACGATCCTGGCGGCGCAGGATGGTCAGGAAAATTTAGAGTAGCAGGTTCCGATCCCGCGGATTTGGGAAGGAACAATACTCAAACGCGTGCATGGCGGCGCGTCTGCGGCTTTATGTGAAATCCTGGGGACGCGTTTCGCGAGCCATGTGATCCAGAACAGCGTTGACGAATTTGGACTCGCGCCCGTCAGGGAAGAAGGCTTGGGTCACGTCAACAAATTGCGAGATCACAACTTTGGGCGGTGTGTTTGGGTCGCGAAACTCGGCTCCGGCAGCGCGGAACAAGGCGCGGATCGTTGGATCAATGCGTGCAATGGGCCATTTGGCCACCAGTGCGCGGTCGGTCATTTGGTCGATGGATGCTTGATAATTCACCGCATCCTCCAAGATGCGGGAAAACAAATCCACGTCACCCTCTTGCATCTCATTCCCGTCATAAACCGCACCAAAGCGGTGATCGAGGAATTCCGTTTTGACCGCTTCGACCGTCTGGCCAGAGCTTTCCATTTGAAACAGGGCCTGCACGGCATAAAGCCGGGCCGCTGATTTCATTTTACGTTTTTGATTGCCCGAAAGGGTCATGCTGTTGTCGATCCGCCGTCTGTGTTGCCTGCCAGAAGAATGTCTTCTGACGGGGCTTTGAAACCAATGCCCTTCTTCTGGCCCGCCCACTTACGCCCGAGAGCAATCAGGTGCAAGGCCGCAGCGGCGGCTCCGCCACCTTTGTTTTGCCCATCCGGGTCAGCGCGCACGACGGCTTGCTCCCGGTTCTCGACGGTCAGGATCCCATTGCCGATGCACAGGCCCTGAAGTCCCAGCAACTGGATCGCGCGCGAGCTGTCATTGCACACTGTGTCATAATGCGTCGTTTCACCCCGGATCACGCAACCCAAGGCAACATAACCGTCGAAGTTGCTGCTGCGATCCGAAATACCAATTGCCGTCGGAATTTCCAACGCGCCGGGCACTTCGATCAGATCCCAACGGCCGCCTGCCGCCTCAATCTCGGCCTTGGCGCCTGCTACCATGTTGTCCGCAATGTCTTTGTAATAGGGCGACACAACGATCAAAACTTTCACAGGCGCATCAAATTCAGCGCGCGGCATGACGTAATGGGTTTCAGAACCAGCCATAAGATCAACTTTCGTGAATGGGGCGTGTGCCCGTGATGGTAATGCCAAAGGCGTCCAGCCCTACATAGCGGGTTGCAGGACTGTCCGTCAGCAGGATCAACTCGCGCACGCCCAGTTTTGACAACATCTGTGCGCCCAGACCAATTTGTTTGATCGTGCGCGGCGTATCGTCGTCCTCTTCTGTGGCAAACAATGCTTTGCGTGGTTGGCGGAACAGGCACACAATCCCCCGCCCCTCGTCCGCCACCAGATGCATCGCCTGGGACAACTCATCCGCCGGTTTGGGCCCCAGACCCAGAACATCCGACGCCTCGTTCAACGCATGTGTGCGAACCAAAACGGGTGCCCCGTCTTCGATATCCCCTTTGACCAAAGCCACATGTTCGATCCCATGGGTAAAGTCGGTGAATATCCGCATATCCCAATCCCCCCCATGTTCCGAGGTGATCTTGTGGCGGGCCGTTTCGCGCACCAGATTGTCGTGACGACGGCGATAGGCAATCAAATCACTGATGGTACCGATTTTGAGGTCATGTTTCTGCGCAAACGCAACCAGATCCGGCAGGCGCGCCATGTCGCCGTCGTCTTTCATGATCTCGCAAATCATTGACGACGGATAATGCCCTGCCAGACGCGCCACATCGCAGCCGGCTTCAGTGTGACCACCCCGCACCAGCACGCCACCTGGTCGTGCGCGCAAAGGAAAGACATGCCCCGGCGTCGCCAGATCAGCAGCACCTTGCTGAGGGTTAATGGCTGTTGCGATGGTCAAAGCGCGGTCCGCTGCAGAAATTCCGGTGGACACGCCTTCGCGCGCTTCAATGCTGACAGTAAATGCCGTTTCATGGCGCGAAGAATTATGCGTGGCCATCATGGGCAAGCCCAACGCATCCACCCGCTCACTGGGAAGCGTAAGGCAAATCAAACCGCGCCCATAGGTCGCCATGAAATTCACAGCCTGTGCATCCGCAAAATTGGCCGGGATCACCAGATCGCCTTCGTTTTCGCGATCCTCATGATCCACAAGGATGAACATCCGTCCTTGTCGTGCATCCTCGATAATGTCTTCGATCGGAGAGATCGCCGCAGACAATCCTGCTTCCACAGGTCCCGGAGTTTCAAACGCCATATCGGGCCATCCTTCACGCAAATAGTCCGGGAAAACGCTTACGCCCAAGCGCGCGGTCCCGCAATGCTTGTTCCGCCGCGAACAGCCCCTTAACGTGTCGTCATGATGACATCACGGACTTTGACCTGCTTTGAGGCTCATGCAGAAGGCGAACCCGGTCGGGTGATCGTCGACGGTGTCGGCGACATCCCCGGCGACTCTGTTTTTGCCCAAATGCGCCATTTACAACAGCATCGCGACGATATCCGCCTGTCCATGTTGCGCGAGCCGCGTGGATACCCCGCATTATGCGCCAACATCCTTGTTGCGCCCAAACATCCAGATGCGGATATCGGCCTGATCATTATGGAGCAATCGGAATACGCCCCCATGTCTGGCTCAAACTTGATCTGCGCCACAACAGTCATGTTGGAAACCGGCGTGATCCCGATGCAAGAACCCGAAACCAAAGTGACCGTGGAAACACCCGCAGGGCTGGTGACAGTATGCGCCACGTGCCAATCCGGCAAAGTGACCAAAGTAACGTTTCAGAACGTCCCTGCCTTTGCCCTGCATCTGGACGCGCCATTAACTGTTCCGGGTCTTGGGACCATTGCGGTTGATATCGCATGGGGTGGTATGTTTTTCGTATTGGCAAATGCAGATGAATTGGGAATATCCCTCACCGCAGATAACGGGCGCCAGATTTGCCAAATTTCGGAAATGATCCGTCACGCCGCGACAGAGCAGCTCGCAGTACAACATCCAGACAACCCCGGCCTGACCGGGCCCACGATCACCAACCTTTACGCTGCCCCAACGGATCCCAACACACATGGGCGCGGCGCGATTACCCTGTCTACAGGTCCCTTTGACCCGGAAAATCCCGTGGCAGCTTCCGGCAGCCTTGATCGCTGTCCTTGTGGCACTGGCACAATCGCAAAAATGGCCGTTCTGCACGCCAAAGGCCTGCTAGAACCCAAGACACCTTACGTGAATGCCGGCCCTCTTGGCACAACCTTCACGGCTGAAATCACTGGAACCACACAGGTCGGCCCTTACCAAGCCATCCAAACAACGCTCAGCGGTCAAGGTTGGATCTATGGCAAAACCGAATTCAAAACAGATCCGACGGACCCGTTCCCAAATGGCTACACAATTGGCGACATCTGGTAAGGCCACGCCTTTCTTCTTTTGGTCAAAAATACCTTGGGGGAGTCCGCAGGACGGGGGCAACGCCCCCTAAAACATGGCGTCAGACCGCAGGTCTGTCCGCAAAACTCAACAGGCAATCGCTCACGAAGCGTCGGCAAGACGCGCGACGTACCGGGCCAATGTGTCAATCTCAAGATTGACCAGATCCCCAACGCCTGCATCCCCCCATGTTGTGACGTCTTTGGTATGCGGAATGAAATTGATCCCGAAAACATCGCCTTGCACGTCATTCACAGTCAAAGACGTCCCGTTCAAGGCAACAGATCCTTTTGACGCAATGAACCGTGCCAACTCGGCAGGGGCGCGTAAGTGTACGCGGGTGCTGTCACCCTCATCCGACATGCTTACAATGTCAGCGACCCCGTCCACATGGCCTGATACAATGTGCCCACCCAATTCGTCTCCCACGCGCAAGGCCCTCTCCAGATTAACACGTTGACCGACCTGCCAGGTTCCCAAATTGGTTTTTTCCAAAGTTTCGGCACTGATATCCACCTCATACCAGTCTGTCCCCAGCCCCACGACGGTCAGGCAAACCCCGTCTGACGCGATCGAGGCCCCAATATCGATGCCGGTGACATCATAGGTGCATGCAATCCGGGCACGCAAATCGCCACGGTGTTCCAATGCGCTGACAGTTCCGATATCAGTAACAATGCCGGTAAACATTCAATTTTCCCCTTGTCTACATCCTGTGACCTAGCCACCTTGCCCGTGAAGAACAAGGCAAAGCAGCGCCATATTTTCGCCCAAGGACGCCATTAACGTGACTGAAGACTTAGTCTCATACAAAGATTGCATGTCCGATTTAGCGCCATCCCACAGGGTATTTTTGTTTCTGCAAGGGCCACATGGTCCCTTCTTCCATCGTTTGGGGCGTATGTTGCGCACGGCCGGTGCAACCGTGTGGCGTGTTGGCTTTAACGCCGGGGATCGCGCCTTTTGGTTCCATCACAACAGCTATATCCCTTATCAGGGCCCCGCAGAAGACTGGTGTGACACCTTCGCAGCACTTGTTGCCGACAAAGGCGTGAGCGATATCGTTCTTTACGGCGACACCCGCCCCATTCACGCCAAAGCCGTGGCGCATGCCAAGTCGCTGGGGTTGCGCGTTCATGTGTTTGAAGAAGGATATATGCGCCCGTGGTGGGTCACGTATGAACGTGGTGGATCAAACGGCAATTCGCGTCTTATGCAAATGGACATGGACCACATGAAAGCGGCTCTTGATGGGTCCGACATGGAACCGCCTTTGCCTCCGGGACATTGGGGCGACATGCGCCAACACATCTTTTATGGCGCGTTGTACCATTGGTTCGTGATGTTTCGAAACGGCCAGTATCGCAACTTCAAACCGCATCGCGACCTCACAGTGACCCGCGAATTTATCCTGTACGTCAAACGCCTGCTGCTGATGCCCTATTTGGCGCTGGATCGGATGATTGCCACAGCCCGCATTCGAGGTGGTGGTTTTCCGTATCATATGGCGTTGCTGCAGCTGGAACATGACAGTTCGTTCCAAAATCATTCTCCCTTTTCCACCATGACCGAGTTTCTGGAAGTGGTCATTGATGGCTTTGCCAAGGGGGCCCCGGCCCATCATCATCTGGTCTTCAAAGCCCATCCCCTTGAAGACGGGCGCGTGCCGCTGCGTCGTGCGATCCGCGACTTGGCCAAAGCCCATGGTGTCACGGGGCGTGTGCATTATTTGCGTGGCGGTAAACTGGCCCAACTTCTGAGCGATTGCCGCAGCGCCGTGACTGTAAACTCCACAGCCGCGCAACAGGTCCTTTGGCGGGGGATTCCGCTGAAAGTGTTTGGCGATGCAGTTTATTCCAAACCGGAATTCGTGTCAGACCAACCTTTAAGTGAGTTCTTCCAGAACGCCACACGCCCGGATAATGCCGCCTATCGCATTTATCGGCGTTATTTGCTGGAAACATCCCAATTGCCGGGCGGGTTTTATTCCGCGCGCGGGCGGCGTCAGCTACTGCGCCAAGTGGTGGATATGATGCTGTCCCAAGACGATCCTTATGATGCGCTTGCATCCGGGACCGCGGCTCCAAGGCAACAGTTGCGGGTTGTCCAACAATAGACACAATCCCTAGCGCTTTATTTTCGCTTTGGATTCTGCTAGCTTTTCACAAAACCAGACCGGAAAACCGGCTGATTGAGGCAGAATATCAGGTCGAGGAGACCGAGCAGTGACACCCAGAAACACCCGTTGGGCGCGGTCAATCGCGCTTGTTTCCGCGCTTTCGATTCTTTCATCGTGCGGACTTCCACAAGTTGGCCCGAACAAGCGGCAGATTTTTGCAGGCTCTGTTCAACGTGAAGGGGACGCCTTTGTCGTCACCGTGAATGACCACGTGAACCAAGCCACCTCTGTTGTTCCCGCCTTGGGATTTGCTCAGGAATTTCTGAATGCAGGTGTGTCAGGATCTGACACGATCAGCGCCGGTGATACATTGGGCATATCTGTTTGGGAAAATGTGGATGAACCACTGCTGGGTGCCCAAGGGGCGCCATTTGCAGCACTGGAAGAAATTCAGGTGGATGGTTCAGGCTATATCTTTATTCCTTATGCGGGCCGGATCCGGGCTGCGGGCAACACGCCAGAAGCCATCCGACGGATCATCACAACCAAGCTGGAAGACCAAACACCAGACCCACAGGTTCAGGTGCGCCGTCTCGCTGGCGATGGAAACACGGTGACGTTGCTGGGTAATGTCGGCGGCCAAGGTGTCTTCCCAATTGAACGCCCGACCCGCACATTGGCAGCCATGCTTGCGCGCGCTGGTGGTGTGTCCATCACGCCCGAGATTGCACAGGTCACTGTGACCCGTGGCCGCCACCAAGGCACAATCTGGTTCCAGGATCTGTATGACAACCCGCAACTTGATATCGCCCTGCGCGGTGGTGACCGCATTCTGGTTGAAGCGGACTCGCGCTCTTTCACAGCACTTGGTGCGACCGGTGGTCAGGCACAAGTTCCCTTTGAACGTCAAAGCATTTCCGCACTGGAAGCGATTGCGCAAGTGGGTGGTTTGAACCCCACGACGGCAGATCCAACCGGCGTCTTTGTTCTGCGCAACGAACGCCCTGAAATTGCCAATCCCGTTCTGGGGCGCAACGACCTGATCGGCGAACAACGCATGGTCTATGTGCTGGATCTGACTCAACCGAATGGGATCTTCATGGCGCGTGACTTTGTGATCCGCAACGGAGACACGTTATACGTCACCGAAGCCCCCTTCACGCAGTTCAACAAAGCACTCTCGGCGTTCTTGGGCACCGCGCAATCAGCCAGCGCCGTTCAAAATATTGGCGGGAACTAAGCGCGTTTGACCTCTGGGCCGCATAGCCCCGAAACCGCCGAGGCCGCGCCCCGGCGGTTTTTCGTCTTTAACGGCGGATTTATCTGGAATACCCGTGTTCGGCGTATTTTGTCGCTGGCTGGCCACTCTGTCACACTGGGTCGCCCAACAGAAGACGACACCATCGCGGTCTGGGGTCATTCCCCCACTGCGCATCGCGGCGAAGCCATGGCTGAAAAGACAGGCGCGGCTTTGGTCAGGATCGAGGACGCATGGCTGCGCTCTTTGTTTCCGGGGCGCGCTAAAAAATCCCCGCCGATTGGAGTGTTGATCGACAGATCCGGCATCCATTTTGATCCCACGCAGCCATCGGATCTTGAAACCCTTTTGGCCACGCATCCTCTTGATGACACGGTTCTGCTGAACCGCGCCAGAGGGGGCATTGCCCGGATGATCGAAGCCGGGCTCACGAAGTATACGGCCTGTGATCCAGATCTTCCCCCGTTAGAACCGGGATATGTGTTGGTTATTGACCAAACACGCGGCGATGCGTCTGTCAGTGCTTGCGGCGCAGATTCAAATCGCTTTCGCGAGATGTTGTATTGGGCGCAAGAAGATCACCCTGGTGCCCGCATAGTGATCAAAACGCACCCTGAAACGGCCCAAGGCTTTCGTGACGGTTATTTCAGCACAGACGATTGTTCGGATCGCATTTCCTTATGTAGCGAACCAATGTCGCCTTGGGCACTGTTTGACGGGGCCATCGCCGTTTACACAGTGTCATCCCAAATGGGGTTTGAAGCTATTTTTGCAGGCCACAGGCCCAAACTGTTTGGGCAGCCATTTTATGCAGGCTGGGGCCTCACTGAAGACGTCTTTCCAGTTCAGCGACGTCAACGGGTGCTGACGCGTGCGCAATTGTTTGCAGCCGCTATGATCTTGTACCCAATCTGGTATGATCCCAATCGGGATTGCCTGTGTGACTATGAAGACACCGCAGAAGCCTTGGCAGAAGAAACCCGGGCATGGCGCGCAGATCGCCATGGCTATGTCGCCAGCGGTATTCGTTTATGGAAACGGCGCGCATTCAATCGCAATTTTGGACGTTTCAAAGCGCTGACATTTAAGGACATTTCTGAAAAACCGGACGACAAGCCGTGGCTCGTCTGGGCAAACAAAGGACACGGTGCCCCCGATGCGACAAGGGTCGAGGATGGGTTTTTGCGGTCCAAAGGATTGGGGGCCGCCTTGGTGCCGGCCCTTAGCCTCGTCATGGATGATCTGGGCATCTACTATGATCCGCGCACCCATTCCCGTTTGGAACACCTGATCGCAAAGCGAGCAGAGTTGCGCCCCGATCAACGTGATCGCGCAGCCAAAATCATCCGCAGTTTGATCACATCGGGACTCAGCAAATATAACCTTGGCGACGGTCCCAAAGATCTGCCCGACGGTCATCGCATTTTGGTGCCCGGCCAAGTCGAAGACGATGCATCGATCCTGACGGGAACGACAGAAATTCGAACAAACCGCGCGTTGCTGGAAAAAACCCGCGCCCAAAACCCCGATGCGGTGATCCTGTATAAACCCCACCCCGACGTCGAAGCAGGCTTGCGCCCCGGTGCTTTGGACGCGTCAGATCTGGCGGATATGGTCCTGACAGATACGGATCCCGCCGCGCTGCTGCCTCATGTGCAAGAGGTCTGGACCATGACCTCGCTGCTGGGGTTCGAAGCTTTGCTTCGCGGAATCCCGGTCACCACATTGGGCGCACCATTCTACGCGGGCTGGTCGTTAAGCACAGATTTGGGGGACGTGCCACCGCGCCGACGGCATGACATTCGCATTGAAACGTTGGTGCACGCCGCCTTGATCGACTATCCGCGCTATTTTGATCCCGTGACCGGGCGCCCCTGTCCTGTCGAAGTCATTATTGATCGACTGGCTTCAGAAACCGCAACCAAACGCGGCCCCGCATTGCGCAGTCTTGCCAAACTCCAAGGCCTGTTTGCGAGCTATGCCCACCTGTGGCGCTGACCTGAACGAAGTGAACAAACGTGGCTTCCCGGGCCCGTGAGGGGCTTGCCCCTCACTCAGTTTGGCGTGCATGCCAACGGCATGCTCATTTTTGTAGGCGTTTCCAGATATGAAGAATGTCACCGCCAACGGGGCGCACCGATGACAATTCAAACCGACGCGCTTGTGCAAGGTCTGCCAAACCCAGCGCACCGATAGACGGCAAGCCTTCGGCGCCAATCGTCAACCCGGCTGTGAACCCAACCAATTGATCCACGCGATCTGCATCCAACAAAGCCGCTGCAAGCTGTCCGCCGCC
>CALHST010000213.1 GCA_938038825.1 uncultured Paracoccaceae bacterium
CCGGCCCCGGCAATAATCGGGATCTGCCCGCCTGCGGCTTCGACCACAGTTTTAATGACAGTTTCGTGCTCGTCATGGCTGAGTGTGGGGCTTTCACCGGTTGTTCCAACAGGCACCAAACCGTGACTGCCTTCTGCGATGTGCCATTTGACCAGCGTCTTCAGAGTCTCCAGATCCAGTTGGCCGCCCGAAAACGGCGTGACAAGTGCGGGCATTGAGCCTTTGAACATGAGACACGCTCCTAAAATCTGGAAGGTCACGAATGACCTGTTGGGGTTTTGATCGGTATGCCCCATATCGTGCATTGAAACAGGGCGCACACTGATTAGTGTCTAAGGCTCTATCCTCGAGAATGGACCAAATGCAAGTGGTGCAACGTTGTATTTCTTTTGCCGTGGCTGTCTGGCTTGGCACGATCCACCCTGCCACTGCGCAGGACCCATTGTCAGAAATCCGCCCACGTCCTTTGGCGTCGGCCATTGCGGCTGTGCGTCAGGGCAATTGGGACGCGGCCCAAAGCTTGGCGGCACGCGATGTCGCGGTTGCGGCGGACATTATTGAATGGCAACGGTTATTGGCCGGCCAGGGCACGTTTGACGAGGTCATTGAGTTTTTGCAGCGGCGCCCCGATTGGCCAAGTTTGGACACGGTGCGGCGTGCGTCGGAAGACGCAGTGGCAGACGCCTCGCCCGAAAACATCCGCGCCTTTTTCGAAGAGGTCCCCCCACAAACCCCAAGCGGCGTTTTAAGTTATGCCAAAAGCCTGATCGCACAAGGAAATTCCGAACAGGCGCAAAAGATCATTTTGAAAGCGTGGGTGTCTTTGTCCATGGACAAGGACGCGGTGGACACCTTTCTAGAGGCACATAACGCGCTGCTGAAATCGCGCGCCGCACAGCGTCTTGATTCCATGCTTTGGAAAGGCTGGATCGACAACGCCCGCGTCATGTTTCCATTTGCGTCATCTGAACAACGGGCCCTGGCCGAAGCCCGCATTGCGTTGCAGCAACGGGCCACGGACGTCGATGCGCTGTTGGCCAAGGTTCCGCCGTCATTGAAACTCCACCCCGGTTTGGCTCGCGACCGTTTTGAATGGCGTGTGCGCAAAGGGCGTTGGGAAGATGCAAAGGACCTGTTGATCGCAAGTTCCAAATCCAAAGCGGCCTTGGGCAATCCGTTCGGTTGGTCAAATCGCCGCCGGGGGTTGGCGCGGGATGAACTGCGTGAGGGGGATCCCAAACGCGCGTATGAACTGGCCGCCAATCACCATCTAGAACCCGGATCACATTATGCAGATCTGGAATGGTTGGCCGGATATATCGCGCTGACCAAGTTGGATGACCCCAAGCTGGCCCTGTCCCATTTCAAAAACCATGATGCTGCTGTGGCTTCGCCGATCTCCAAGGGGCGTGCGGGCTATTGGCAGGGGCGCGCGTATCTGGCGTTGGGGGATGTATCTGCGGCTGATCAGGCCTTTACCTCGGGTGCGGCGCATCAAACGTCGTTTTATGGACTGCTGGCCGCCGAAGCTGCGGGTCTGCCGTTTGATGTGGGCCTTGCCGATGTGCCCAAGGAATCGTGGAACAACAGCCCCTTACAGTCGGACAGTTTGTTTCAAGCTGGCATGTTGTTGGCCGTGTCCGGGGAGCGCACTTTGGCAGAGCGTTTCTTGGTGCATTTGGCAGAACAATTGGGCGAACATGACGCCGCACTTTTGGGGCAAGCCGCCATTGATCTGAAAGAGCCGCATTTGGCTGTCATGATTGGCAAAGCCATTGCCCGGCGCGGTGTCACGGCCCCTGTTCCGTATTACCCATTGCATCCCTTGGCAGATCAGCCTTTGCCCGTTCCCAAAGAGCTGGCTTTGGCGATTGCGCGTCGGGAAAGTGAATTTGACCCCGTAGTTGTCTCTGGCGTCGGTGCGCAAGGGCTCATGCAATTGATGCCTGCCACAGCACGCGAAGTGGCCGAAGGTTTGGGCCTGGCTGACGCGCACTCGACCGCGCGATTGACCCAAGATCCAGCTTATAACGCGCTGCTTGGAACCCAATTCCTTGCCGATCTGATCAAGCGGTTCGATGACAATATCATCATGGTGTCTGCCGCATACAACGCGGGCCCGTCCCGGCCCAACCGGTGGATGCAGGAATATGGGGACCCACGCGGCCAAGATATTGACGCTATGATCGACTGGATCGAAGGCATTCCATTCCGCGAAACCCGAAACTACGTGATGCGGGTGTCGGAAAGCCTGCCCATCTTTCGGGCGCGGCTGGGACAAGATCCCCTGCCCGTTCCCTTCAGCAAAGAGCTTTTGCGGCGTCGATAGACGTCACCGCAACATCCCATCGGTCAATAGAACGCTGTAATCTATCGGCTTTGTACCCGTTCGCGCCAGAACGTGAACAGGCCCGCCATCACAATGATCACAGCGCCCAAGGCCACATTGCTGCGCAGAACTTCGCCAAACACAATCAGTCCGATGATCGACACAAAGACAAACTGCAAATAGGCAAAGGGCTGCACTGCGGACGCCTCGGCAACTTCATAACACTTGATCAGCAGGAAATGCCCCAGAACCCCCGTCAAACATAAGCACCCCATCCAGAATTGATCTGCGGGGATCATGGGTTCCCAAGACCAAATCCCGACAATCGTCATAAACACGGCCCCCACGACCCCGGTCCAAAAGAACGACGTCGCTGCCGTATCTTTTTTGGCAGCATAGCGGGTCAGCAACGCATAAAACGCAAACATAAGCGCCGAACAGAACGGCACAATTGCAGCCGGATCAAACACGCCGGCACTGGGTTGCAGGATGATTAAAACCCCCACAAACCCAACCAGAATGGCCGCCCACCGCCGCCATCCCACAGGTTCTTTCAGGATCGGCCCGGACAAAGCCGCCACCAGCAATGGATAGACAGTGAAAATCGCGAGGCTTTCGATCAACCCAACCAACGTAAACGCATAGACCATCACGCAGATCTCGGCTGCAAGAAGGATCCCGCGGACACTTTGCAAAACGGGCTGCGCAGTTTGGGCCGCTGCGCGCAGGCCACCCGCATGACGCATGGACAGAACAATGACAAAGCTGGCAAAGAACCAATAGCGGATCATGACAACCATCAACGTGTTGTATTCACTTGCCAAATGGCGCGAAATTCCATCCTGAATCGCAAACACAAAGGTGGTTGCGATCATCAGCCAGATGCCCAGTTTTGTGTTGTATCCTTGGCTCATCCCGGCAGGACAGCGCGCGTCATATGACGTTTGCGCCCATATCCCGGCGCGCGCGTGACGCGAAACCCTGCGTCCTCTAACCCGCGGCGCACAAATCCGGCGGCTGTATATGTGGCAGCTGTTCCTTTGGGCGCTGTATGCCCGGCGACCTCGGCCATCAAATCCGCGCCCCACAATTCGGGGTTTTTGGCGGGTGAAAACCCATCCAAAAACCACGCATCCGCGCCATGGCCCCAAGTCGGCAAGGTAGTACGCGCATCGCCCAAAATCACGGTTAACCGCGCATCTTCGGCCCCGTCCAACGCCGCGATGGGCAAGTCGGGATAATGCGCCAAGGCTTTCAGCTGCGCATCCCGCGCCATGGGAAACGCCTCAAAACTGGTGAAATGCAACACCCCCCCGCACCCTTTGGCCCGAAACGCCTGCAGCGCGGTCAGAAAGTTCAACCCAGTACCAAACCCCAGTTCCGCGATGTGAAATCCCGGGCAAAACCGTTCCGGCAGATCGTTACCCGCAAGAAAAACATGCTGCGTTTCTTCCAGACCATTGCCCAAACTGTAATAGGGATCATCAAACCGCGTGGACACAGGAACCCCTGTCTCGGTCCACGAAAGCTCTGCCCGCTGGTCTGTCATGACGCTGTCCTGTAAGGGTCTTTCGCAATCTGAATGAGGGAATTGGCGCGTCATGGCAAGCGTGGACATGTCAGTGCGTGGCGCTGGGATCTTTGGCCTAAGCGTCGCATGGGCCGCTGTAAAGGCAGGCGCGACGGTCGAATTGGTCGATCCAAATGGCGTGGCTTCCGGTGCGTCAGGCGGCATCGTGGGCGCGCTGGCCCCGCATGTGCCGGAAAACTGGAACCCCAAAAAGCAGTTTCAATTGGAAAGCTTGCTGATGGCCCAAGACTACTGGGCAGACATCGCGGATGTGTCGGGCAAAGATCCGGGCTATAGCCGCGCGGGGCGTATTCAACCGATTGAAATCGCGGGGCTTCAGCTTGCTAAGGATCGCGCGCACGGGGCACAAATGCTTTGGCAAGGGCGCGCCACGTGGGACGTGATTTCTGATGCGGAAGGGTGGGACATCCCAAGCACTTCTGGCTTTTTTGTCAAAGACACGCTCAGCGCGCATATCCACCCAAGACAGGCCTGCCATGCACTGGCGGCGGCGTTGCAGGCACGCGGCGTGTCATTTGTCTCTGATCCGCAAGCAGCCGCGAAAGCGACCGTTTGGGCGACCGGTGCTGCGGGCCTTGCAGCGGTCAGCAAGGGCCAGCCCCGCATCATGGGTCAAGGCATCAAAGGTCAGGCGGCGCTGTTTGCTTTGGATAAACGGGGTGCCCCGCAAGCCTTTGTAAACACGCTGCATATGATCCCCCACGTTGATGGGACCGTCGCGATAGGTTCGACCACTGAGCGGGAATTTGACGACCCTTTTGATACTGATGCACTGCTGGATGAAGTGATCGCCCGCGCCCGCACTGCTGTGCCCGAACTTGCGCACGCGCCAGTGATCCAACGCTGGGCCGGATTGCGCCCCCGTGCGCGCTCTCGTGCCCCGATGCTGGGCGCGTGGCCGGATAAACCAGGGCATTACATTGCAAATGGCGGGTTCAAAATCGGATTTGGAATGGCCCCCAAGATCGGTGAGGTGATGGCCGATTTCGTTTTGAACGGCGTTGATCGAATCCCCCAAGGGTTTCACGTCGCAGACAATTTTTGACATTCCGCCCCGTCAGACGGTCACCTGAGCCTGCATGCACAACCGCCCGTCCGGCCCACGTACCCACAGGTCCTGATCCTTCAGGCACAAGGTCGCGGTTTCAAAATGCATCAACGGGGCAGTCGCGCGGAACGTGAATGTCTTGATCGAACCATAAGTGTCTTGCGC
>CALHST010000214.1 GCA_938038825.1 uncultured Paracoccaceae bacterium
GAAACCGGGGCAGGCGGGTAACCCGCCCCGGTTTGTGTTACGCGAGTTCGATCAGCAGATCTTTGGCGTCGATTTGACCGCCTGCATTCACATGCACAGCTTTGACAACGGCGTCGCGTTCTGCATGGATCCCGGTTTCCATCTTCATGGCTTCGATGGTCAGCAGCAGATCGCCTTCGACCACTTTTTGCCCAACACTCACGCCAACACTGGCCACAACACCCGGCATCGGCGCGCCGATATGGGCGTCATTGCCATCTTCTGCTTTGGGGTTGGCGGCTGTGGTGGCTTTGACAAGACGGTTTGGAACCCGGATTGTGCGCGGCTGGCCGTTGAGTTCAAAGAACACTTTGACCTCGCCCTTTTCATCTGTGTCGCCAATGGCCTGCAGGCGGATTTCAAGCGTTTTTCCGGGATCAATCTCGGCTGTGATTTGATTGCCCGGTTCCATGCCATAAAAGAAGGTCTTGGTTGGCAGGGTGCGTACGGGTCCGTATGTGCGATGCCGCCCCATGTAATCCAGGAACACTTTGGGATACATCAGATAACCGGACAGATCCTCGTCATCGACATCCTTGCCTTCAAGCTGCTTTTTCAGGTCCGCGCGGGTTGCATCAAGATCAACGGCGTCCAAATGTGCGCCCGGACGGGCCGTGTTCGGCTTTTCGCCCTTCAGCACTTTGGAAACCAACGCATCGGGGAACCCGCCGGGAGGTTGGCCCAGATTGCCGCGCATCATGTCGACAACGCTGTCGGGGAAAGCAACTTCTTTTGCGGGGTCTTCTACGTCTGTGCGCGTTAACCCCTGAGAGATCATCATCAGCGCCATATCCCCCACAACTTTGGAGGATGGAGTCACCTTCACGATATCGCCGAACATCTGGTTTACGTCCGCATAGGTCTGCGCGATTTCGGGCCAGCGTTCTTCCAATCCAAGCGAGCGCGCCTGCGCCTTGAGGTTGGTATACTGACCGCCGGGCATTTCGTGCAGATAGACTTCGGAGACAGGGTTCTGCAGCCCGGATTCAAAGGCCAGATAATGGGCGCGCACTTCGTCCCAATAATCGCTGATTGCGCGGATCGCTTTGATATCAAGCCCTGTGTCGCGATCCGTGTGTTTGAGCGATTCAACCACCGTGCCCAAGGTCGCTTGAGAGGTGTTGCCGGAAAACGCGTCCATGGCGCAATCGACGGCATCGACACCGGCTTCGGACGCTGCAAGGATCGTTGCAATGGCGGCACCTGCCGTATCATGCGTGTGGAAGTGGATGGGCAGGCCAACCTCTTGTCTCAACGCGCGGACCAACTGTTTGGCGGCGGTGGGTTTCAGCAACCCGGCCATGTCTTTCAAACCCAGAACATGTGCACCTGCGGCTTCCAAGTCTTTGGCCATGCCAACGTAATAGGCGATGTCATATTTCGCGCGATCCGGGTCAAGAATGTCCCCGGTGTAGCAGATGGTGCCTTCGCAAACTTTATCGGCTTCGATCACTGCATCCATTGCAACGCGCATGTTCTCCACCCAATTGAGGCTGTCAAACACGCGGAAGACGTCGATACCAGTGTTGGCGGCGGTCTTGACGAATTCTTGCACCACATTGTCGGGATAGTTGGTGTAGCCAACCCCGTTTGATGCGCGCAGCAGCATTTGTGTCATCAAGTTGGGCATGCGGGCGCGCAAGTCACGCAGGCGCTGCCATGGGCATTCCTGCAAAAAGCGATAGGCCACATCGAAGGTGGCACCGCCCCAGCATTCCACCGAAAAGAGCTGCGGCAGGTTCGCGGCATAGGCCGGCGCGGCATTGATCATATCCAGCGAGCGCATCCGCGTGGCCAGCAAGGACTGGTGCCCGTCGCGCATGGTGGTGTCGGTGATCAACAATTGACGCTGGGCTTTCATCCAGTCGGCAACGGCTTTGGGGCCTTTTTGTTCCAACAGGTTACGCGTGCCCATCATGGGTTCTGCCAACAGGGCAGGTCGGCGGGGGTCTTTCAGATCGGCGCGCGGGGCCGGGCGATCCTTGACCTCGGGGTGCCCATTCACAGTGATATCAGCGATATAGGTCAACACCTTGGTGCCGCGATCCCGGCGGCGTTTGAACTGGAACAGATCCGGTGTCGTGTCGATGAATTTGGTGGTGTATTCGTTGGACAGGAACGTGGGGTGCTTTAGCAGGTTTTCGACAAACGCGATATTGGTGCTGACACCGCGCACCCGGAATTCGCGCAAGGCCCGGTCCATCCGGGCAATCGCCATTTCGGGCGTGGGGGCCCATGCGGTGACTTTGGTCAGCAGCGAGTCATAGAACCGCGTGATCACACCGCCCGCATAGGCTGTGCCGCCGTCCAGACGGATGCCCAGACCCGTGGCAGAGCGGTACGCTGTGATGCGGCCATAGTCAGGAATGAAGTTGTTTTGCGGATCTTCTGTGGTGACCCGTGTCTGCAAGGCGTGCCCGTTCAGGCGCACATCGTCCTGGCTGTCCTTGCCCGTGGCCTCGGCAATGGGTTTGCCTTCCGCGATCAGGATTTGCGCGCGTACAATGTCGATGCCGGTCACTTCTTCGGTGACAGTGTGTTCCACTTGGACGCGGGGGTTTACCTCGATGAAGTAGAACTTGCCGCTTTCCATATCCATCAGGAATTCGACTGTGCCGGCGCACTCGTAATTCACGTGTTTGCAGATCTTGTAGCCCAGCTGGCAAATCTCGTCGCGCTGCGCCTCGCTCAGATAGGGGGCCGGGGCGCGCTCAACCACTTTTTGGTTGCGCCGCTGGACGGAACAGTCCCGTTCAAACAAGTGGTACATGCCGCCGTGCTTGTCGCCCAGGATCTGGACTTCGACGTGGCGGGCATGAATGATCATCTTTTCAAGATAACCCTCCCCATTGCCAAAGGCCGCTTCGGCCTCGCGCCGTCCTTCCATGACCTTTTCAGGCAATTCTTCGGCGTTCTCAATCGGGCGCATACCACGCCCACCACCGCCCCAAGAGGCTTTCAGCATCAAAGGAAAGCCAACCTCGGCCGCTTCTTTCTGGATTGCGTCCATGTCATCACCCAGCACTTCGGTCGCGGGGATGACCGGAACGCCAGCTTCAACAGCGACACGGCGGGCAGACGCCTTGTCGCCTAGGGCGCGCATGGTTTCTGCTTTGGGGCCGATGAAGGTGATGCCGTTGTTTTCACAGGCTTCCACGAAATCGGGGTTTTCTGACAGCAGACCATAACCGGGGTGGATCGCGTCCGCCCCACAGTCTTTGGCCACACGTATGATCTCTTCAATGCTCAGATACGCGGCAACCGGGCCCATGCCTTCGCCAATGCGATACGCTTCGTCCGCCTTGAACCGGTGCAAGCCCAGCTTGTCCTCCTCTGCAAAGACGGCGACTGTCTTTTTGCCCATCTCGTTTGCAGCGCGCATGATACGGATGGCAATTTCGCCGCGATTGGCAATGAGGATTTTCTTAAACTCGGGCATTGGTGTGCTGTCCCATTCTGTCGTGATTTCGTCGGACTAAGCGCACTGACGCGGAATTTGCAACTAATTGGGTCAGTTTTTGCCAAGTTGCAGCCTGAAATGCTGCACTTGCGAAATAATCGTAATTGTCACGGGCCGGTTTGCGCAATGTTTATAGGCTGGCGGTTGCCTGTCATGCCCCGACAAAGCGGATATTTGGGCTGCGTTATGGCATTACATCTTGGTTGCCGCAGGAAGATCCAACAGAGTTCGCGCACCGATTTGACCCATATTGGCTTTTAGATCCTGGGTCAGGATGTGGATCAAATGATCCGGCCCGACCGGATCACCCAAAGCCGCCAAAGCATAGTGCCACGCCCGCCCCATCATCACAAAATTCGCGCCCAACGATAGCGCACGCAGAATATCGAGCCCCGATTCAATTCCGCTGTCAAAAAGGATGGGCAAGGTTGTCGCCGCGCGAATTGCGGGCAGGGCCTCGATTGTTGCGGGGGCCGCATCGAATTGGCGCCCTGCGTGATTGGACACCCAAAGCGCGTCAACGCCAGCGGCCTCAAGTTTCGGAACATCCTCGGCGCGCATGACACCTTTGACAATCAACGGACCATCCCAGTGATCCCGCAGCCATGTCAGATAGCTCCAATCCGGCGACGTGCGCAGCAAATAACCCACATGTGCGGTCGAGGACAAAGAGTGTTGTGCGCCGTCTATATACTTATCCAGCATTTTCATGCGCGGGCGACCGGATTTGCGCATGGCCCATGCCCACGCGGGGCGCATCGCAACGTGTGCGGCCAAACGCGGCGTCAATTTCGGCGGATTGGTCAGGCCAGACCGCGTTTGGCGTTCCCGGCGCGAGGCCACAGGCACGTCAACTGTCAGAACCAGCGCGGTGAACCCTGCGTTTTTTGCCCGCGCGATCATGTCCTTGCGAATGTCAGGGTCGCGAGGGGGATACATTTGAAACCACGCATTGGCACCCAAATCGGGCGCGACCTCTTCGGGAGTGGCGACCGCCACTGTGGACAAGGTATAGGGAATCCCATGGCGCGCGCCTGCTTTGGCGAGGCTGCGCTCGGCCCCGGGCCAGATCAACCCGGACATCCCAATGGGCGCAATACCAAAGGGCAGGGGATAGGTTTGGCCCAAAAAAGAGGTGCTGAGGGCTGGGTCGAACTCTCCATGCAGGATTGAGGGCATCATTTTCAGCGCATCCAAGCCCGCGCGATTGCGCGCCTTGGTCTGTTCTGTTCCCGTCGCGCTGTCCAGATATTCCCATACAAACTTGGGGATACGCGCCTGTGCCCGGGTGCGCAAATCGGACAAGGCCGGGTATCGCGTAGTCAGATCCATGTCCGTTTCCCGCAGTAAAATGACGTCCGCTGACGAATTGCGAACAAATATAGAACTTGTTTAGCGAACTTTAAGTGAAATTTGAAATAGTGACAGCAGTTACACAATCGCCCTTGGAGGGACCATGCAGGCACTACTTATTGATATGAACCCGCGCCGTCTTGAACGGACTATGATCGCTTGGATGAATGCTGGGCTGCAGGTGACGGGCAGCGCCTCGATCCAGGTGGCAGAAACCTGTTTGTTGCGGATGCCAGTGGATGTGTTGCTGATCGAAAAGGATTCGATTGGCGATGCGCTGGGCGACACGATTGGTATGGCGGAAGAGCTGAACCCAAATGTGATTACAGTCGTGTTAACCGATGATGTGAATACAGATTTGGACGAGTTGCCCCAGCATTTTGGATCCATTCACGCGGTGATTGGTCCCGACATTGTGCCCGATATGCTGGCGCGCATGGGGCAAAGTTGGTTGTCACAGCGCAATGCGTCGGTGGAACCGCAATCTGTGTCTGTTCAAATCGCAGATACCGAGGAAATCGGCGTGCGTTTGGAAGACATTCACCGGTCTTTGATCCGGACGCGGCCGCTGGTGTCGGATGCACCGTCCAACGAACCGTGGATGCAACGCCTTCGTCAATTCAGCACACGGCGCCGAATGCCGGATGTTGCGACGACCTAGCCAGAATAGCAGTGGTGTTCTTGGGCCAATTTGCAGGCGTTATGTACAGATAGAAATGATAAAATCTATCAAAAACATAATCTTATGGAGCTGAATAACACCTGCGATGGCTGCGGTGCTACCCGCGAGGCTCAAGGCGATTAGGATCTGCAGTTTGCGTCTGTCTTGCGTGCCATAAGCGCCCACGATGGTGTATCGCAAAGGGCATAAAGGTGCGTGAACAGGCGGCCCAATCAGCGCATTTTGCAGCGTTTCCCATATCGGGGGACGCGCCCGAACGGACAGGCAAATGCCCATATCAGCGTATCGTGAGAGGGTGGATTGTGAAGACCACATGACACATAACAACCTGGGTTGGATCGTGGAATCACGGTATTTACGGAATTGGGCGAAGTTACGGAAACACGGAATAGTTGTGTTCTTTATTTGCGAAGGGTGCGGAACATAGGGCGAACATGCTCTTTTCATGAGCGTATCTTTTGCGTATGTTCACGGTTATGAGCAGTAATGAAGAAATGGACGCCTTTGAAGGCGCAACGTCTTTGTCCGCGCGCGCCATGGCGGCGCGACCCGCCCCCTATCTTGAGGGGTTGAATCCCGCGCAGCGCGCTGCTGTGGAACAGATGGATGGCCCGGTTTTGATGTTAGCGGGCGCGGGGACAGGCAAAACACGCGCATTGACCGCGCGGATTGTGCATTTGTTGTCCCAGGGTCAGGCGCGTCCGAACGAGATTTTGGCAGTGACCTTTACCAACAAAGCCGCGCGCGAGATGAAATCGCGTGTGGGCGGAATGTTGGGGCAGGCTATCGAGGGCGTGCCGTGGTTGGGCACCTTTCATTCGATTTGTGTGAAGTTGCTGCGGCGGCATGCGGAACTGGTGGGGCTAAAGTCAAACTTCACCATTCTGGACACAGACGACCAGCTGCGCCTGCTTAAACAATTGGTGCAGGCGTCGAATATCGATGAAAAGCGTTGGCCGCCGCGGATGTTGGCGGGGATCATCGACGATTGGAAGAACCGGGCTTTGTTGCCGGACAAGGTGCCCAGTGCTGATGCGGGGGCTTATAATCATAAGGGGGTGGAACTGTATCAGCAGTATCAAACCCGCCTGCGCGAACTGAACGCGGTCGATTTTGGTGATTTGCTTTTGCATATGGTCACGATTTTCCAGACCCATGACGATGTGCTGGATCAATATCAACGCTGGTTCCGCTATATTCTGGTGGACGAGTATCAGGATACCAACGTGGCTCAGTATCTGTGGCTGCGGCTGCTGGCCTCCAAGCACAAAAACATTTGTTGTGTGGGCGACGATGACCAGTCGATCTATGGCTGGCGCGGGGCCGAAGTGGGCAATATCCTACGGTTTGAAAAGGATTTTCCCGGCGCGCATGTGGTGCGGCTGGAACAGAATTACCGTTCGACTCCACATATTCTGGCAGCCGCGTCCGGTGTGATCCGGGGCAATCAGGGCCGCTTGGGTAAAGAACTGTGGACCGACAAGAACGACGGCGAAAAAGTGCGCTTGATCGGTCATTGGGACGGTGAGGAAGAAGCGCGCTGGATCGGGGACGAAATCGAATCCTCGCAAGGGGGCACGCGCGGTGCGCGGGGGTTCTCGCTCAATGAAATGGCCATTCTTGTGCGCGCGTCTCACCAGATGCGCGCATTTGAGGATCGGTTTTTGACCATTGGCCTGCCTTATCGCGTCATTGGCGGCCCGCGATTCTATGAGCGGCTCGAAATTCGCGATGCCATGGCCTATTTTCGGGTGGTGATTTCGCCCGACAATGATCTGGCGTTCGAGAGGATCGTGAACACACCCAAACGCGGGCTGGGCGACAAAGCGCAGCAAACTATTCAAATCACAGCGCGATCCAATGGTGTGTCTTTAGTCGAAGGCGCACGCCTTGCGGTACAAGCCGGGCTGATCAAGGGCAAAGGTGGTGCCGCACTTGGCCAATTGGTAGACAATATTCTGCGTTGGGGCCGCATGGTTGGGGACAAAAGCATGTCCCATATGGAACTGGCGGAAATCATTCTGGACGAATCCGGTTATACCGAGATGTGGCAGAACGACAAAACACCCGAAGCGCCGGGTCGGTTGGAAAACCTAAAAGAATTGGTCAAGGCGCTGGAAAACTTCGAGAATCTCGAAGGGTTCTTGGAACATGTCAGCCTTGTCATGGACAACGCGAACGAGGACAGCGATGCGAAAGTGTCGATCATGACCTTGCACGCGGCTAAGGGCCTGGAATTTCCGATGGTGTTCTTGCCCGGCTGGGAGGACGGCTTGTTCCCGTCCCAGCGCAGCATGGATGAAAGCGGGATCAAGGGCTTAGAGGAAGAGCGGCGTCTGGCCTATGTGGGCATCACCCGCGCGGAAGAAATCTGCACGATCTCTTTTGTGGCCAATCGGCGTGTGTTTGGCCAATGGCAAAGCGCGCTGCCCTCGCGAGTCATTGACGAATTGCCGGAAGAGCATGTGGATGTGCTGACTCCGCCAGGGCTTTATGGTGGTGGCTATGGCGCTGCCGCCCCATCCAGCGGTGTGGTGTCGAATATCGAACAAAAGGTTGCGGAGGCGAATGTTTACAACTCGCCCGGTTGGAAACGCCTGCAAGAACGCAGCCAGCAGCGCCCGGTGAGCCAACCCAAAGAAAGCCGCAATACGGTGATTGATCTGGAAGCGGTCAGCAGTTTCACCATGGGCGAACGGGTGTTCCACCAAAAGTTCGGCTATGGGCAGATCATCGGGATTGAAGGTGATAAGCTGGAAATAGACTTTGAAAAGGCGGGCACCAAAAAGGTCGTGTCCCGGTTCATTTCGGGCTGTGACGACATTCCGTTTTAGACGCCCACATATCCAACAAAAAAATGGCCGGAGCGGGATCGCTGCGGCCATTTTGCGTTTTGGGATCTGGAAAATAAAAACGACGCCAGCATTAAAGGGAGGAGAAATGCTGGCGCCGTCTTTTTCTGGAAACCCTCTAAGGGAGGAGGAAGAGAGCGTCCAATCCGTATAGTCCGTCTTAGTTAAGGGTCGGCGGTTGCGTTAATGGGAGGAGAAGCGCAACCGCCGCCTTAATGTGGATACCATCTAAGGGAGGAGGAAGATGGCACCCAATCTGAATTAATCGTTTCCGTATGCCGCTTCGCGAGCGATAGACCGGATGTTGGCACGGGCCATACCCAGATCCGCCAATTCGCGGTTGGACAAACGTGCCAGTTCGCCAAATGTCTGCTGATAGACGCGGCGACGTGCTTTGTGTTCTTTGTACGCTGCGACAAGGGCGTTAAAACGAACGGCCAAGCCTGCGTGGTTTTGATGTGTCTCAGTAAAGAAGGCCATGATGTCTTGCCTTTCACTCTGTGTTTTTTGTTTCCTACGACAGTGATATAGGAAATTGCTGCACTTGCACAACGGACAATGCTGCAATGCAGCTATGCGTTTTCTGCAAGTGTAAGTTCATAGAAATGTTACACAATTTACCAAAATCGTTTTTATTGTGCTTGGTTCTTGTGCAATGCGCGTCAAAATGCGCGTATGCATTGTGCTGGACGTTGAAACCGCGGTTGCCTATGGGTTTGTCTCGGTTACAGGCTGCTCCATTATATTAAGTAGCGCGAAAAATTGAGGGGCAGCATGGCAGGTTTAGAAGACTCAGTACGGGACGTCTTGGGACGCATTGGTTTGCCGGATGGCGGCGATTTGGTCTCGCGGGATATGATCCGGGCGTTGCAAGTGGATGGCGGTAAGGTGCGCTTTGTGATCGAAGCCCCATCGCCCGAGATTGCCCAGATGATGGAGCCTGTGCGCAAGGCCGCAGAAGCGGCGGTGCAGACAGTAAAAGGGGTCACCCATGTTCAAGTGGCCCTGACGGCCCATGGACCCGCCGCGCAGGCGACCCCTGCAGCACCAAAAGGATCGCCACCCAGTTTGAAGATTGGCGGGCATCCCACGCCGCAGGCAGGGCCCACCAAACCGGCCGGGGTTCAGCGCATTTTGGCGATTGGTTCGGGCAAGGGCGGCGTTGGGAAATCCACGGTGTCTTCGAACCTTGCGGTGGCCCTCGCCAAGCAGGGGCGCAAAGTTGGGTTGTTGGATGCCGATATCTATGGCCCGTCGCAGCCGCGCATGATGGGTGTCAATAAACGCCCCGCGTCACCAGATGGGAAAACCATTATTCCACTGCATGCCCACGGCGTCACCTTGATGTCGATTGGTTTTATGCTGGAAGAAGGCAAAGCTGTTGTCTGGCGTGGCCCGATGTTGATGGGCGCGCTGCAACAGATGTTAGGGCAGGTCGAGTGGGGCGAACTGGATGTCTTGTTGGTGGATCTGCCACCCGGCACCGGCGACGTGCAGCTGACCCTGTGTCAGAAATCCGAAGTCAGCGGAGCCATTGTGGTGTCCACGCCGCAGGACGTAGCCCTGATT
>CALHST010000215.1 GCA_938038825.1 uncultured Paracoccaceae bacterium
ACAGGGGTCACCATCTCCACTGGCACGTCAAAGCGCTGACCTTCGGCCATGATGGTCACCCCATCGCCAGACCGTGTGCAAACCATCAGCGGGATCATCGCGGCGGTCTTGGCCATCGCGGCCTCAAGATCATCGGTTTCAAACAAGGATTTGATCTCGTGCTCGTTGCCGATCACGTAGTCGAGTTCATTTTCGATCATGTCGAGGAAATCAGCCCGGTGGCGATCCACACAGAACGGATCTGAAATCGCGATCCCGGCTTTGCCACCTGCAGCCCGAGCCAACCGGGACGCCGTGCGGAAGGCCTCTTTGCCTTTGTCTTTGTCGAACAAATAGCCTTCCAGAAACACGATTTCCGCATTGGACGCAGTGTCTTCGGGCACATCCTCGGGGCCCACTTCGGAAGAAATGCCCAGATAGGTGTTCAAAGACCGCTCCCCGTCCGGGGTTACAAAAATCATACAGCGCGAGGTCGGCAATTCGCCGCCCTTCACCGGAGCGTTCACAAATGTGGTGCCCTCTTTTTCCATGGTCTCAGCATAGAACCGACCCAGCGCATCGTCATTCACCCGGCCAATAAATGCGGTCGACAGGCCCAATGCTCCGACGCCGGCGATTGTGTTTGCCACGGCGCCACCCGGCGTTTGCACACGGTCATCCATGGCCGCGTACAATACTTCGCCACGCTCTTGGTCGATCAACTGCATAATGCCTTTTTCGATCCCCATCTGATCCAGAAAGGCATCGTCATTTTGGGTGATCACGTCCACGACAGCATTGCCGATACCAACGAGTTTATAAGTGCTCATAAGGTTTTGTCCTCAAACATACAGAGATCGCGGATCAAACAGGCCGCGCATTTGGGTTTCCGGGCCACACAGGTGTAGCGCCCGTGCAGAATAAGCCAGTGATGGGCATGCAGCTGGAAGTCTGCGGGGATATGATCCTCGATCGCGCGTTCCACCACATCCACGGTTTTGCCGGGTGCGATACCAGAGCGATTACCAACACGAAAGATGTGGGTGTCCACAGCTTGGGCCGGTTGCCCCCACCACATGTTCAGCACCACATTCGCAGTCTTGCGACCCACACCGGGCAGCGATTGCAAGGCTGCACGGGAATTTGGGACCTGAGAGTTGAACTCATCCACCAGGATTTGGCTAAGCTTGATGACATTCTTGGCTTTTTGGCGGAACAGACCAATGGTTTTGATGTGTTCCGTCAGCCCGTCCAGGCCCAGCCCCAACATTTTTTCTGGTGTATCTGCGACTTTGAACAAGGCGCGTGTGGCCTTGTTCACGCCAGCATCTGTCGCTTGCGCAGAGAGAGCCACCGCCACCACAAGCGTATAGACATTCACATGCTCAAGCTCACCCTTGGGTTCCGCTTCTGCTGCGTGAAAGCGGGTAAAAATCTCGCGGATGGTATTGTAATCAAGTTGCTTGGCCATGGCGGGCTTCATGCCGCAAGCGCAGGGCGCCATCAAGCAGTTATCAACCATATTCTGATTATAACGCGTGGGTCTGCACGTCTTATCAGGGGAACCGGGCCTTATGCCGCAACCACATCTGCGTATCATTCCGCAAAACGCATTGCGATACCATGCACATACCCAAAGTCACGAGGTTGCCGCGTCGTTCGATCCCCATTTGCATGCGCTGCATGTGCATTGGGACAATGATCACGGGCCGGACAGCGTGGTCGTGATGGACAATCGCGACGTTTTCATCGCCCAAGGCGCTTTGGCGGTGCGCACGTTTTCCGACATTCAAGGGCTGGACACCGGACAGCGTGCGCAGCTTGATCGGTTGGAAGTTGACGGGGTCACAATCGGGTATTGTTTGGAATCGGAATTGATGCCGGGTGAACATTACACTGTGATCGACAGTTCTGTGGTTTCGGCAATCCCAACATTGCCTTTGAATGGTTTTGGGCCTGCTACCATGATCCGGACTGCTGACGGCGATCAGCCGGTAGAGTGGTTGGAACCCGGGGTGCGTGTTGTGACCAAAGATACAGGGCTGCAACCGCTGCGCCGGGTGATCCGCTGCCCGATCCCAAAGACCGGCACGCATGCGTTGTTGACCATACGGCCCAATGAGTTTGATGCGCATTGCCCCATGGCCCCTTTGACCTTGGTGCCGACACATCCCGTTCTTTTGCAAAGCGCCCTGGCCGATTTGTACTTTGGTGCGTCTGATGTGTTGTCCCCTGCCCGATATGTCGCGGCAAACGGGTGGCCGGATACAGAACTACCCGCAGACAGCGTCGTCACAGTTTTGATGTTTGATACGCCTGAGTTGATCTGCGCCGAAGGCCTTTGGGTAAATGCGTATATTAATGACCCCGCAGCACTCGGGCGCATGGCGCAATACCTGTCCGTGGCGGATGTGATGTCGCTGCGGCATGGCATGATCCACGATCAAAATCCGCGCTATCTGTTACAGCGGGAAGAAGCCGCCTTGATACGCCCTTTGACGCAAGCCCGTTCCGCGGCAGGGCAAAAATCAGCCTGAGACCGGCGCACAATTCGCAATATTCGGGTCGCCGCAGCATCGGGGGCAAGCTACGGTGCGGACATGACACAGACACCCACAGAAACCGGCTATCATTATCAGGTCATGCGCCGCGCAATAGACCTTTTGGACGCTGCTGAAACACCCATCAGCCTTGAAGCGCTCGCACAATCCATGCAGATGAGTCCGGCCCATTTTCAACGCCTGTTCTCTGCATGGGTTGGCGTATCACCCAAACGCTATCAGCAATATCTGGCGCTCGGGCATGCCAAATCG